>WFOX01000262.1 GCA_015487905.1 Mariprofundales bacterium | reverse complement strand
TCTCGGTGGAGCACCTCATGCTCGCCTTCATTGAGGAAGGCCCAAGCACCGATGCCGGACGCATCCTGCAGGAGCTGGGGCTTACGCGCGAGCGCTTCATGCAGGCGTTGCAGAAGGTGCGCGGGCACCAGCGCGTGACCTCGGATGCGCCTGAAGCGCAATACGAGGCGCTCAAGAAATACGGCGTGGATCTCGTGGAGATGGCGAAGAAGGGGAAGCTGGATCCCGTGATCGGGCGCGATGCTGAGATCCGCGCGGTCATCCGCATCCTCTCGCGCAAGACGAAGAACAACCCCGTGCTCATCGGCGAGCCGGGCGTGGGCAAGACCGCGATCGTGGAAGGGCTTGCGCAGCGCATCGTGCGCGGCGATGTGCCCGAGGGCCTCAAGGACAAGACGATCTTCGCGCTGGATATGGCGGCGCTTTTGGCCGGCGCCAAGTATCGCGGCGAGTTTGAGGAGCGGCTCAAGGCCGTGCTCAATGAAATCAAGGCCTCCGAGGGCCGCGTGATCCTCTTCATTGACGAGCTGCACACGATCGTCGGCGCCGGCAAAACCGAGGGCAGCACCGATGCGGGCAACATGCTCAAACCCATGCTCGCGCGCGGCGAGCTGCACTGCATCGGCGCCACCACCCTGGACGAATACCGCCAATACATTGAAAAGGACGCGGCGCTGGAGCGGCGCTTCCAGCCCGTGATGGTGGAGCCGCCGACAGTAGAGGACACGATCTCCATCCTGCGGGGCCTGCGTGAGCGCTTTGAGCTGCACCACGGCGTGCGCATCCAGGACTCGGCGCTTGTGGCCGCCGCGGTGCTCTCCGATCGCTACATCACCGATCGGTATCTGCCGGATAAGGCCATTGACCTCGTGGATGAGGCCTGCGCCTCCATCCGCACCGAGATTGACTCCATGCCGGCGGAGCTGGATGAGATTGAGCGCAAGGTGATGCGGCTTGAGATTGAGGCCGCAGCACTGCGAAAGGAAACCGATGAGGCAAGCAAGAAGCGCTTGGAGGCGCTGGAGAAGGAGCTTGCGGATCTCAAGGAGAAGCGCGACGCCTTGCGCGCGCGCTGGGAGGAGGAAAAGCAGCTTCTGCATGAGATCCGCAAGGTGCGCGAGGAGATTGAGGCGACCCGCCTTGAGATTGAGCAGGCCGAGCGCGCCTATGACCTCAACCGCGTGGCTGAGCTGCGCTACGGCAAGCTCCCCGAGCTGGAAAAGCGCTTGAGGGAACTGGAGGAAAAGCAAAAGGCGCGCGGCGAGGCGCTGCTCAAGGAGGTCGTCACCGAAGAGGAGATCGCCGAGGTCGTCTCGCGCTGGACGGGGATTCCGGTCGCCAAGCTCATGGAGGGCGAGCGCGAAAAGCTTTTGCGCCTGGAAGACGAGCTGCACAAGCGTGTCGTGGGCCAGGACGAGGCCGTGAAGGCCGTGGCCGAGGCCGTGATCCGCGCGCGCGCAGGTATCCAGGATCCGAAGCGGCCCATCGGCTCGTTTTTGTTCCTGGGACCGACGGGTGTGGGCAAAACCGAGCTTGCGAAAACGCTTGCGCGCACGCTCTTTGACACCGAAGAGAACATGATCCGCATTGACATGAGCGAATACATGGAAAAGCACGCGGTCTCGCGGCTCATCGGCGCGCCGCCGGGCTATGTGGGCTATGAGGAGGGCGGCCAGCTCACCGAGGCCGTGCGCCGGCATCCCTACTCGGTGGTGCTTTTGGATGAGATTGAAAAGGCCCATCCCGATGTGTTCAACATCCTTTTGCAGGTGCTGGACGATGGCCGGCTCACGGACAGCCACGGGCGCACCGTGAACTTCCGCAACACGATCATCATTATGACGAGCAACATCGGCAGCACCTACCTTTTGGAAGGGATTGACGCGAACACGGGCCAAATCCGCGAGGACGCGCGCGAGGCGGTCATGCGCGAGCTTAGGAGCCACTTCCGGCCCGAGTTTTTGAACCGGCTGGATGAAGTGGTGCTCTTCAAGCCGCTTACGCGCACGGAAGTGGAGAAGATCGTGGATCTGCTCACCGAGGAGCTGCGCGCGCGGCTGCGCGAGCAGGAGATTGAGCTTGTGCTCACGGATGCCGCACGGCGCTGGATCGCCGAGCGCGGCTACGATCCGGTCTATGGCGCGCGTCCGCTCAAACGCTTCATCCAGCGCGAGCTGGAAACGCCCTTGGCGCGCAAGATCATTGCAGGTGAGATCGCACCCGGCGCCAAGGTGCGCGTGGAGGTGCAAGGCGAAAGGCTTGTGCTGCGCACATAAAGCTCGTCGTCCATGCGCTGCGCCGCCGCGCCCTTCAAGGGCTTGACAGATGATGCCGATGCGTTCAGCAACGCGCTTGAAACCACGCAATCGGAGGAGGGCACGATGAGGATGCAACGACTCGGCATCTTGGGTGTCGCGGCGGCGCTTGCGCTGGCCTGGGCTGCACCCGTGCATGCGCAGGCATGGAAGCGATGTCTTACCTGCCACAACTTCACGGATCGCGCCAAGGTAGGCCCAGGGCTCGGCAAGGGGCCGAAGGCGCCGGGGGTCTTCGGCCGCAAGGCGGGCACCTTCCCGGGCTTTCGGTATCTCTTTACGAAATACATCCAAGGCGAGCCTTGGGTCTGGGATGAGGCGCACCTGCGCAAGTGGATGTGCAACTCCAAGAAGGCGATCAAGGAGTTCACGGGCAATCCCGATGCGAAGACGAAGATGCCGCCGCAGAAGGT
>WFOX01000261.1 GCA_015487905.1 Mariprofundales bacterium | reverse complement strand
GGGATGCGTTCGTGCATTTGCATGTGCCCGAGGGGGCCACACCCAAGGACGGCCCAAGCGCGGGCATCACGATGGCCACGGCTTTGCTTTCGCTTGCGCGCCATGAGGCGCCCAGGCGTATTGCGATGACAGGGGAGCTTACGCTTTCGGGGGATGTGCTTGCGATCGGTGGCGTGCGCGAAAAGCTCTTGGCGGCGCGGCGGCAGGGCTATGCGGAAGTGATCATGCCGCGCGCGAATGAGCCGGATGTGGCCGAGCTGCCCGCCAAGGTGCGCGAGGGGATGACGATTCATTTCGTTGGGCACTTCCGGGATGCGGCGCGCTTGTTGTTTGCGCCTTCGCGCCACCGCGCTTGACTTATGCGCAGATGACCGCAAGGCTTCGTGCTCGCATTTCCATCGCGTTCCCCGGTAGCTCAGCGGTAGAGCAGGTGGCTGTTAACCACCGGGTCGGCGGTTCGAATCCGTCCCGGGGAGCCAGTTCTATTTCGTTGATTCTCAGTGGATTCTCTGCCATGCTCAACGTGTCCGAACGAAGAACATTGGATGCGTGCGTGTATGTCCAGTCTAGTTTTATGTAAATCTCCTCTTATAGACGCCGAGGAAAGCGAAAGGGCACGGCTGCGTGCCCGTGTGCTGGCAGCACTGCATGCACAGGGTTTTCTTGTGCATGAGGGCAAAATCGCGCTGCCGGCTTTGATGAGTAAAGATGCCGTGCGGCGTTTGCATGCGGCATCCGTTGCGCACATGCGCGAACGCGCTCGTCGTTCATTGGCGCACCATGAAGACCGTTTTCTTCGCCGTTGGATCGCCTCTGGCTATGAAATAGAACCTGAACGGATCCGGCCGCGGCTTGTGGAGGTGCGGCCGAGAAGTGAAGAAGAACTATTGTTTCGCTATATCCGCTTGCATTGGAGCGTGCCCGTCTCTGCCGGATATGGACGCCGGCTGCGTTTTCTGGTTGTGGATGAATTCACAGGCAAATTGATCGGCATATTTGGTCTTTGCGATCCCATCTTTGCGCTTGGCCCGCGCGATCGCTGGATTGGATGGGAAAAAGAGCAAAGACGGGCCCGTCTCAAGCATGTGATGGAGCTTTTCGTGCTTGGCGCTGTGCCGCCGTATTCCTATCTTCTTTGCGGAAAGCTCGTGGCTCTGCTGGCTACAAGCGCATCCGTGCAACATGCATTTCGTAAGCGTTATGAAGGTCGTGCCACACGCATTGCAGGTGTAAAAACCGATGCACGCCTTGCATTGTTGACCACACATTCCGCGCTCGGCCGGTCTTCTCTTTACAACCGGCTTGTTTATGGCGGACGAAAGTGCTTTTTAAGTGTGGGATTTACATGCGGTTCCGGGGAGTTCCATTTCAGCAACGGGCTTTATGAGGAGTTGCGTCGTTTTGCCCTCGCATACTGCACGCCCACAGCCAAGCACGCCCGATGGGGGCGTGGATTTCGCAACAGGCGCGAGGTCGTTCGCAAGGCATTGGCCGCGCTTGGGCTTTCGCCTGATCTTGTATATCACGGCATCCGGCGCGAGGTTTTTGTGGCACCGCTCGGGGAAAATGCGCGCGCTTTTTTGCGCGGGGAAACCGACACATTGATCCCGTATCCTCAAGATGTGGAAGATATTTTTGCCTATTTCCGCGAACGTTGGCTGCTGCCACGTGCACGCCGCGATGCACGTTATCGCGGCTTTCATCGGGAGGAGTATCGGTTATGGAAATGAAGCGACCGGCGGGACCAGCCAGCACAGAACTCTTCGGCGATTTACCCGCGTTTCTCGTGGAACAGGCGCTGCATCGCACCCAAGAAGTTGTCAATCGGCTCCAGAAAGGGCTTGAAGAGGTCGTAAGCAAGCGCAAACACATGCGTGGCGCGCTTGAGAAGCATGGGTTGCTTTCACGTGATGCGGCATTGGGTTGCCCGCAGATTCCCACAACAGCAGCGACAGACGGCGCATATGCCCTAGAGCGTCTGCTGGCTACAGATCTTGTCGCCGCAGCCGCTGTAGCGGTGGAAGGACTCACACCGCCGTCGGAGACACGGCATTGGCCAGAACCACGCCATAAGGTGTTCGTGGCAGCCGAACCCCATCGGGAAGATACCGCTACCATTTTACGGGCGATGATGCTCGGCGAAGAGCTGGTGCTGGCAGCACGTGCGCCGCACGAACTTGTGATGTTGGATGGCACGCTTGCGCTGCCTGTGATTTATTTCAATCAAGCCCTTCATAAGGCCCATGAGGCCAAGGATCTTGGATGCTCTCAACAATTTCTGGCGCGCATCCCCGAGTATTTGCAGGCTTATTGTTCTATTCTTAAAAGCATCCGTTCGGACAAGCAATTCGCAGGAATCCCGAAATATTCCACGCGCCGGGAAATCGGAGAAAAGCTAGGCTGGCCCGCCTATCAAGACGATCGTGGCATATTGAGCCTCGTGTTGGAGGCTGGGGAATACACCAGACCTATGCCGTTTGCGCATCCGCGCACAAACGACGGCAGTCCTACCTGGCATCTGTATGTTGCCCCCTTGCCTGCGGAAGTGCGGGCGCTTGCTGAAGAAGCCCTAGCCGCACTTGCACGTGTGCATGTGCTTTATTACAAGCCCCATGAAGGTTTGCCGGCATTACGCGTAGAGCTTCCTTACCATGTGGCCGCCAATGAACAACGATTGGCGGTGGTGTTGCAGGGAATCCGACATCAATCCGCCGTGCCCTCCATGTTGGAGCCATACCCCTTGTATCTGGCTGATCGCATGGCGAAAGCGTTTGCGCGCGCGCTGCCCGCTTTTCGGCAGGTGGCCGTGCAACAGGTGGCTAGCCGAGCGCACATGCCGATAGAGAATGTGTTCGTGGCATTGCATGGATACCGCAGCGAAAGGGGGCGCTGATGGAATCACGGCTTTCCGCACTGGTGGATGAGGGCGAACGCATCGGCGTATTGGGCTCTCCTTCCTCTACCACCGAGCTTGCCCTAGACATTCTGGGAGCTGCAGCAACGCGCAAGCTCGTGGGAGAATTGGCTTTGTTCCGTTTCATGCAGGATGCATCTCCCCATTATGCACTTGGACAGATCACAGAGGTTCGCCTGCGCAACATCTGGCATGAGGATCCCACCATCCGCAGCCTCATTCGCCAACGCGGCCGCATTGACGCGATCAGCGCGCGGCAAGACACCCATCAAGGTCAGATGGTCGTAAGCGCTGTATTTCGCGAAAAATCGCCGCAACAATATGAGCCGGACATTCTCGGCACCGTGCCCCCCACAGGCACCCCTGTGCACCTTGCTACAGATGCCGTGTTGGAGCAACTGCTTGCACCATATCACGAACAACTTTTTTATCTCGGCCATGTTTATGGTTCCCACCCCAAGCTCCCCCTTTGGTTTAAACATTTTGATCAGGGAGCATCCGGTGCCGGCGAGGCTTATCATATTGGGATTTTTGGAAAGACTGGATCAGGGAAATCCGTGCTCGCCAAAATGATCCTTGTCGCTTATGTGCGTTATCCGCAAATGGCCCTGCTTGTCATGGACCCACAGGGGGAGTTTGCAAAAGATATGCGTGGGAAACCTACAGGGGCCTTTGCGTTGCCATTACAAAAGATTCTTAATTCTTTCAAAAAGCCATATTTCGTATTGAGCGTGCGCAATCTGGTATTAGACACTTGGGATCTTTTTGAGAAGATTCTTTACGAATCCATGTTCTTCACCATTCTCTCTATACCGAAGGGCGAGAACCGATCCTTGGCCTGCCATATTCTTGCCAGAGAATTGAAGAAAAGGAAAGTTTTGCTTCACCAACTTGCAGAGCGTGCGAGTTTTGAAAAGGCATGGCAAATTTTGCAGGAAGAGCATGTGCAAAAACAATTCTATCGCTCTAAAGAGTCGCGCGCACGCTTTTGCGAGATGCTTGCCGAGGCGGATCAAGAAGAGTTGTTTCAGGAATGTTGGCGGCCTGTCGCGCTATTGTTCTGTGAAGGAAGGAACCGGCGCACGATCAGCAAGGCACTCATGTGGCTATTGCGCACGAAAGAAGAAAATGGCTCTTCGCGCACGCGGCGGCCTGTGCTGGTGGTGGATCTGTCCCATGAGGATGCACATGAGGTATTTTGGAATGAGAAGGTGCAAGCGCTTGTGATCAAACGGGTGCTGGAAAAGCTCATGCAGGTGGCGGAGGATTTCTACGCAAAAGAAGAAAAAAGCCTCAATGCGCTTGTGCTGATAGATGAGGCTCATCGCTTGGCATCGCGGGAAAAACCCGAGGATGAGGCTGCAAGGGATGTGCGGACGGTTTTGGTGGATGCTGTGCGCACCACCCGAAAATACGGGCTTGGCTGGATGTTTATCAGCCAAACGCTTTCCAGCCTTCACCCGGAAATCCTGCAGCAGTTGCGTATTTTCTTTTTTGGATATGGGCTTGGGCTTGGCCAAGAGTTTCAAGCTTTGCGCCAACTTGCTGGCTCGTCAGGGGCAGCGCTAGAGCTTTACCGCAGCTTCCGCGATCCTCATGCCTCTTTTGACATGCAAAGCCGCCAATACGCTTTTATGACCATCGGGCCTGTCAGTCCCCTTTCATTTACCGGTATGCCGTTATTTTTCAACGCCTTTTCTGATGTCCAGGAGTTTTTGCAAGCCAATCGGATCTACTGGCGAGCCTAATGGCGCAGGCGGTAATACTCGGCCTTGCGTGCGCGCCAAAAGGCGCGGAACTCCTCTTCCGTGACTTGGCCGTCGCCGTTGCGATCCATCGCTGCAAAGCGCGCCTGCGCGCGCTTCTTCACCATGTCCATAAACTCCTCTTCGCTGACCATGCCATCCCCATTGCTGTCCCATTCCATAAAGCGCTCCGCAAGCCAATCCAGGCCGGTTTCCGCAGCGCGCAAGGCCGCCGGCACGAGCCATAGCGCAATCACGAACACCACAAGCGCGCGTCGCATTTCCCTTCTCCTGCAAGTAGGTTTGCAGCGAACCTTGCTTTGGCAAAACGGCATCGCAAGCCCACGCAGGGGGAGCTGACCTGAAGCCCTATTTGGATCTGCTTGCGCGCATTCTGGAAGAGGGCGTGGATCGGCCCGATCGCACGGGCACGGGCACACGCGCGATCTTCGGCGCGATGCTGCGCTTTGATCTTGCGCAAGGGTTTCCACTCGTCACCACGAAGCGGATTTTCTTCAAGGGTGTTGTGCACGAGCTTTTGTGGTTTCTGCGCGGGGAGTCCAATCTGCGCTATCTGCACGAGCACGGTGTCCATATTTGGGACGAGTGGGCCGATGAACAAGGCGAGCTTGGGCCGATTTATGGCGTGCAGTGGCGTTCGTGGCGCACGCCTGATGGAGGAAGCATAGACCAAATCCGTGCGGTGCTGGAAAGCCTGCGCACGCGGCCGCATTCGCGGCGGCATCTCGTCTCTGCCTGGAATGTCGCCGATCTTCCCGACGAGGGCCTGCCACCGCAGGAAAATGTGAAGCGCGGCAAAATGACGCTTGCGCCTTGCCATGTGCTGTTCCAGTTCTTCGTGGCTGATGGAAGGCTTTCCTGCATGCTTTACCAGCGCAGCGCCGATGCGTTTTTGGGGCTTCCGTTCAACATCGCCTCCTATTCGCTGCTCACCTGCATGATCGCGCAAGTGCTGGGGTTGCAGCCCGGCGAGTTCGTGCATGCGCTTGGCGATGTGCACCTTTACCACAACCACTTTGCGCAGGCGCGCACGCAGCTTGCGCGCGCGCCAAGACCCTTGCCGCGCCTCGTGCTCAATCCGGATGTGCGGGATCTCTTTGCGTTTCGCGCCGAGGATATTCGGCTGGAAGGCTACGATCCGCATCCGCACATCCCGGCGCCGGTGGCCGTCTGATGCTCACGCTCATTTGGGCGGAGGACGCACTAGGCGGCATCGGCTCGCAGGGAGGACTTCCGTGGGGAAGGCCCATCCCTGCCGACATGCGCTGGTTTCGGCGCTGGACGCTTGGCAAGACGGTGGCGATGGGACGACGCACATGGGAATCCTTGCCCGTGCGCCCGCTTGCGGATCGGCGCAACCTCGTGCTTTCCCGCTCGCTTGCCGAGGCCCCGGGCGCGGAGCTTGTGCGTAAGCTGCAAGCCGTGCTTGCATGTGCAGAAAGCGAAGAGGTGTTCGTCATCGGCGGCGCAAGCCTCTTTGCGGCCTGCAAGCCGCACGCAAGCAGGCTTTTGCGCACGCGCATAGAGGCTGAGTTTGCAGCCGATCTTTGGTTTCCGTTTGCGCCTGAGCAAGAGGGCTATGCGTGCGTCGCGAGAGAAACCGCGCTTCCGGGTGAGGATTCCCCTTGGCCGCTTGTGTTTGAGGTTTGGGAGCGAAGGGGCTGAAGCCAGCGCGCAAGCGCGATGAGCGGCAGCCCTTCTAAGGCAGTGGGGTCTTTGCTGGCCACAAAATCCATCAGCGCAATGCCAAGCCCTTCAATGTAAAAGCTTCCTGCGCTGTCCAAAGGGCGTTCGCGCGCGAGATAATGCAAGATTTCCTTGTCCGTGAGGTCTTGGCGCACGCGCAATGTGGTCTCCACAACGGTCTTGCGCGTGCAGCCGTCGGGCGCGCGCAGCACGCAGGCCGTGTAAAAACAGGTGAGCTTGCCGCGCATGGCGCGCAGCATCGCGGCTGCTTTTTGCATATTGCCAGGTTTTTCCAACACGATTCCTGCACATACGCCGACTTGGTCTGCGCCGATCACCCAGGCGTTGGGATGCAGGCGCGCGCCCGCTTCGGCCTTGCCGCACGCATTGGCAAGTGCGCGCGCATAAGGCGGAAGGTGCGCATTGCAGGATTCATCGTAGTCGGGAGCGATGGCGAGAAAGGGAAGGCCAAGCCGCGCAAGCAGCCGCTTGCGCGCTTTGGAGGTGGAGGCAAGCACGAGTTTCATCGCGCAAGGCTCCAAAAGAACAGGGAGATCGCCGCAAACAGGTCGCGCGTCCAACTGATCCAGTCCGCATCGTCATGCACGCCTTGCCAGATGCGCGCAGCGGGCGTGAATGTGCGCAAGGCGAACAGTGCCCCCAGCAAAGCGGGGGCGCCGAGTTTCAGCGCAAGGCTTGCACCGAGGACGATGCCCGTCATCCAAAGCACGGCCCGCACGGCCGCGCTTCCGCGCGCACGGAAGGTGCGCGCAAGATCCACGGCCGTGCCCGCAGCGAGCAGACATGCTGCGGCTGCAAGCCACATCCGCTCCAACGACGCCGCACCCAGCTTTGTGTGCGCAAAAAGCGGCCAAAACACGACCGGGGCAAGCAGGCTTGCGCTTGCGGCCGCATATACCCAAAACGCAAGCGTGAAGCGGTATAGGCCCGGGCGTGCGCTCATGGCCGCGAGCCTAGCCCAAAGCAAGTGATCTCGCGCGGTGCGCGCGGATGCGCGCGCCAAATGCGCATGGCGATGGGAGCGAATGCGCGCGGATGGGCGGTGGCAAGAATCACGACGATCCTTTGCGCGGCGGCCATTTGCGCAAGCATGCGGGCGCATGCGCGCGCAGCAGGCAACGCAAGCGCATCCAATAGCTGATCCAAAAGCACGAGCTCGGCGCGCCGGGCACGCGCGGCAAGCTCTGCGGCTGCGCAACACGCACGCGCGGCTTCATGGCGCGCAAGCGCCTCGGTGGGCTTGGCAAGCTTCGTGGCAAGCCCCCACTTCGCAAGCACCTCGTCAAGCTCCGCTTGCGCAGGAGACTTGGTGAGGCCGAAGCCCAGCTCTTCGCCGAGCGTGCGTCCAAGCCACACGGGCGGCCAAAGATCCGGCACGAAATAGACAGGCGGCGGCCGCCTGGGCGGCCATGCCTCGTTTTGCCATTGCACGCGCACGCCTTCTGGCCATGCCGAAAGCCCCGCCAGGCGCCGCAATGTGCGGCTTTTGCCGCCGCCGGAGCGGCCTATGAGCAGCACGAACTCGCCTGCGCGGGCGCGCGCGTGGCATGTGTCGCGATCGCGGATTTCCAGCATTAGTCCAGATCGGTTTCGGCAAGCACATGCACGCCTGCGCGCGCAAGCAGCGCGGCTGTGACCCCCATGCCGGCGCGCAGGCTTCCATCAAAGCGGCCCTGCGCGATGCAATGCACGCCGCAGGACGGGCTTTTGTCCTTGAGCACGGCAAGGCGAATCCGCTTTTCTCGGCAAAGCCGCAGCGCCGCATGCGCACCGGTGAGAAAAGCTTGGGTTTGATCTTGGCCGCGCCCGTCTATGACGCGCGCACGGCCCTTGAGCACATCCTTGCCGTCCCCACCTTGAATCTCCGCGCGCGGACGCGGCACGGCCAGGCCGCCTGCCACCTCCGGGCATAGCGGAATGGCTTTGCCTGCCCGCACCCAGGCGAGGACGCGCGGATGGGGTTTCGCGCCGCCGTCGTAGCGCACGCACTCGCCAGCAAGGCATGCGGAGACAAGGATGCGGGGCCGCATGCCGCCGAGGCTTGACGATCGGCGCAGTTGCTGCAACGGGAGGCGATCATCGCGCGCAGCGGATGCATCGGGCTTGCATTGTTTTACTTCGGCTATTTCGCGGCCATGGGCGTGCTCGTGCCGTTTTTCCCGCTTTGGCTTGCCGAGCGCGGGCTTAGCACGCAGGCGATCGGGGCGGTGCTCGCAGCATTGTCCGCGGCCAAGCTGCTTGCGCCGTTTGCGTTGCGCGCAAGCGTGGATGCGCGGCGCATCGCACCGCGGCGTTTTTTGGTGGCGGGGGCGCTTGCCGCGGCGCTTACGGCGCTTGCATGGCCCAAGGCGCCAAATGCAAGCGCGCTGTTTTTGCTCGTGCTTTTGTTCGGCACCTTTTGGTCTTCCATTCTTCCCGTGGCGGACTTCGCGGCCTTTGCCGCGCATGAACGCGAAGAGGCCGATTATGCGCGGCTGCGCCTTTGGGGCTCGCTCGGCTTCATTGCGGGTTCGCTCGTCGCCGGGGCCGTGCCGAGCTTGGCGATGCGGCTTCCCTGGGCCGTGGCGGCGTGTTTGTTGTTCGTGGGGGGCGCAGCAGCCATCGCGCCGGATGCCCGCCCCGTGCGGCCGCGTGCGCGCGCACGCATGCGCCCGCTTTTGGGCGTGTGGACGGCGGCGTTTCTCATGCAGTGCTCGCACGGGGCTTACTATGGGTTTTTCAGCCTGCGGCTTGCAGAGGCCGGCATGGCGAAGGCCGCCATTGCGGGTTGGTGGACATTGGGGGTGGCCGCAGAAATCGTGCTCATGGCCTTTTGGGGCGCGCGCGTGCAGGCGTTGGCCACGCGGCGCGTGTTCGCAGCGTCATTTGCGCTTGCAGCCCTGCGCTGGCTGGGGTTGGCCATAAGCGTGTCCCCTTGGGCGCTCGTGCCATTGCAGCTTTTGCACGCAGCCACCTTTGCGGCGTTCCATCTGGCCGCGGTGGCCGCCGTGCAACGGCTTGCGGGCGCGCGGGCAGCGTCTGCGCAGGCATGGCACGGCGCATTCGGCTTCGGTCTTGGCGCCGCCGTCGGGATCGCGCTTGCAGGCGCGATCGCCGAGCGCGCGGGGCTTGCGGCGGCGTTTGCCGCCGATGCCCTGATCGCGTTGCTGGGACTCCTCGTTTTGCGCATGATGCGCGCATGACGCCGTTTGTTCTGCACGATCTTATGGACGAGGACTTCTTCGCGCTTGCGCAGGCCGCAGGCCGCGCGGGCTTCGTCGTGGACGGCACAAGTGAAGAGGAGGCGCCGTGGCTGCATGCAAGCCGCTATCTGCGGCGTGTGGTGCGGATGCCCTCGCTTGCGCACACCACGCGCAGCATGTATGCCTGGCATCTCAAGCAAAGCGGGCTTGGCGGCGTGTGGCTTGCTTGCAGCGAGGCCGTGCTCGGCTTTACGGCATCGTATCGCGGTTTTCTTGAAAAGGCGGGCATGCGCTTTCTCGCGCCGGACGCGGAAGTTTACGAACGCATCGTGCGCCGCGACTACCCCGATGCGCCCGGGCTTGCCAAACCGTTTGCCGCTCAGTTGCGCGTGGAGGCGTTGCTGGGCGAGGAAGGCAAGCGACTTGCCTATCCCATCGTGGTCAAGCCCGCGCGCGGGCTTTGCTATCGGGTGGAGGATCACGCGGGCTTGCGCGCATTGCTCCAAGAGGTGGGAGCGGATAAGCGCCCGGAGGGCGCGCTGTATGTGCAGCGCTATGTGCCCGGTGAGGATGTGCGCGTAGCCGTGGCTGTTGTGCTTTGCGATGCCGCATCGCGGCCTGTGCGCGTATTTACGGCAAGAAGGTTGCGCGCGTTTCATGGGCCTATGGGGCGGCTTGGCGGCATGGTCGCGGCGCGTGCGGAGTGGATCGGCGAGCTTGCCGAGGCGGCTTGCGCGCTTGCCGAGGCCGCGGCCTGGCGCGGGTTTTTGGAGGTGGAGGCCAAACAAGGGCCGGATGGCGCATGGCATCTTATTGAGGTGCACCCGCGCGTGTCGGCATGGACGGTGCTGGCCGAAGCCGACGGCGCGGGCTTGCTGCGCGCCTATTACGCGCTTTGCACGGAAGGCACTCGCCTTTCGTGGGCGAGCTTGCAACGCAATCAGGCCGAATATGCGCGCGCGCTCGCCCTGCGCCGCCCACCCGCCTGGCGCGGGCGAAGCGAGCTTGTGGCGATGCTTGCGCGTGCGCTGCGCACACCGGATCGCTTCTGCATCGGCGCTTGGGATGCGCACGACTTGCGCGCATCATCTCTGCTTGCATGGCGGGCATGGCGCGCACCTCGGAGGAAGAAGGGCTGATGCCGCAATTTGCGCATCCTGCGCCTTGGGCCGATGTCGTATGGACACTCGTGATCTTTTTGCTCTTTGCGCTTGCGGTGCGCCGCTGGGTGCTTCCGCAGGTGTTCGCTGCCCTGGACGCGCGGCGCAAGGCCATCGCCGACGAGCAAGAAAAGCTCAAGCGCCGCGCAGAGGCGGCGGCACGGCTCAAAGCGCGCTATGCGCGCAAGCTTGCGCAGGCTGAGCGCGAGGCTGAGGCGTTGCTTGCCCGTGCAGAGGACGAAGCAAGAAGGCTGCGCGAAGCGCGTCTCGCGGAGGCGCGTGCGCGCATCGCGCAAATGAAGCGCGAGGCCGAAGAGGAACTGCACGCCGAGGCGTTGCGCG
>WFOX01000260.1 GCA_015487905.1 Mariprofundales bacterium | reverse complement strand
GTCGGGATCCCAGGCGTAGCCCTTCTTGTATTCGGCCTCGGCGAGCCGCTGCGCCTGCACGGTCGGCACGCGCTCCAGCATCATCGCCTTGCCGACATGGTATTCGCTTACGACCCAACGAAGCGGCCAGATCGCCAGCAGGATGCCGGCGAGCGCCAGCGCTGCGCCCATTCCCCGCGCCGTCGAGGTCGGGATGTCCCGATACCGCACCGCATTGGCGGCGGCGCCTGTGGCCGCACCGATGCCGAGCGCGAACATGTAAAGCGATCCCGGATTGAAGAACACATGGTTGAACAGCGCATCAAAGCCTGCGGCAACCACGGCGGCGGTGTCGGCGATGAGAAGGCCTTCGCCCGTTCGCATCGCCGCGCGCGCAAGGTGCATGACAAGCCAGAGCAAAAGCAGCGAAAAGAGGATCGCTGCGGGCAGGCCGTTTTCGGTTGCGATCTGCAAAAAGAAGTTATGGGGATTGGTCGTGAAGGTGCGCTCGGTGCTGAGCGCATCGCGGAAGTCGGGATAGTGGTTGCTGTATTTCGGATAGATCCAGGCGAAGTTGCCCGTGCCGTGGCCAAGCCAGGGCCGATCCAATGCCATCGCAAGCGAAGACGCATACATCGGCGTGCGATCGCCAAGCACGGGGTAAAACCGAATCCAAAGCGGCGCGAGCGGTGGCTGCGGTGCGCCGGGCGTGAGCCGCAGCGGATGCGGCTTGGCTACCTTCGTCGTGGCCGCAATCGTGCCTGAGACGCGCGCCAGCTCGCGGAAGTGGTAGGGAAGCGAAAAGTTGGCGACGAGGCTTGCCACAATCACCGAGGCAAGCAGCAGGCCCTGCGCGCGGGAGATGGACACGCGCCCATGCCTGTGCGCGGCAAAAAACACAAGGGCGGCGGCGATGCCGCCCAGCACCAGCCCGCCGATGCCGCCGCGTGAGGCGCCGACGAGCAAGGCCACGAACCCCGAAAAGGCGCCGAACCAGATAAGCACGCGCCAGACGGGTGAAGCGAGGAACACAAGCGCCCAAAGCAAGAGCGGCAAGAGCACCACGAGCACATCGGCGGTGAAATTCACATGCCCCACAGGCGAGAAGAGCACCATGATGTTGTAGCCGGGCCGCCCGTAATCCACGAAGTAGCCCTTCCAGAAGCCAAGGCCGAAGACGGTGCCGGCGATAGCAAGCGCCCGCGCAAACCAAACGGGCCACTTGGGGCGCGTGGCGGTAGCCCAGGCGGCGACGAGAAAGATCGCCGCCGCATCCACCCAGGCCGCAAAGCGAATCCAGCCTTCGGTGGGATTGACACCGCGAAAGACGCCGACGAGCGCCAGCATCAAAAACGCGAGCAATCCCCAAACGGGCCACGGCCAGGGCCAGGGAATCTTGCGCCGCACCGCCACAAGCAAGCCGCCTGCGGCCCATGTACAGGCGCCCGCAATGGCATAGACGGCCCATTTCGGCTCCTCATTGGGCGCAACGAATGGAAACACGCGCAGGTTGAGCACAATCGGCAAAAAGCCGAGCGGCAGCACGGCGAGCCAAAAGCCGGGATCGCGAACACGTAAGAGCATGCGGCGATTGTAGACCAACGCCCGGGCTGCGCTAGTCGTGCACCTCCCTGAGCGTCATCGTCACGGTGCGCTTGACTACCTCGCCCGCGGGATTGAGAACCTCCTCGACGATATAGACCGTATCATCCGTGATCTTCTCAATGCGCCCGTTGTTGAGGCCGAGATGATTGCCACGCTTGACGATGTAGCCCTTGCCGGTCGGATCCTGGATCATGGCCACGCGTCGTTCACCCTGCTGGTAAATGGCCACGAGCCTCAGTGCGGAAAGATCAAACCGCTCCAGAGGCTCGAGCGGGCGATTACGGCCGCGTTTCTTGCGTGCCTGGCGCTTGGCCTCGATCACCGAAAGATAGGATTCGAAAGGATCACGCAGGCTGGCGATATCCACCTGCGGGGCCCTAGCCATGTGGGCGAAGGCATTCGGCAAGGCCTTGGCACAGGCGGCCTCCACCTGCCGACGTTGCGCGTCCCAGGCTGCGAACGAGATGCGCTTCTGTGTGTTGCCCACACGATAGCGAACTTGGCGGCCACGCCAATCGGGGTGCTTGGCAAGCACGCGCGCAATGAGTTGATGGATCCCCGTAACGCGCGGTCGCTGTTCGCACAGGCAGGCATTCTCCTCCCGGCCGGCCCGCACGCAGGCCTGCTTCGCGCTCGCAATGCGTGCCATCCCTGCCGAAATGCGTTCGAGCACGGAAATATCCTCGGTGCTGGTGACCTCAATCGCGGAAGAAGGCGCGCGTGCCTGCGCGGCGGCACCGAGGGGCGCATTGCCACCGGCATTGCCGCAGGCAGCGCGGAGTTTGTTGCGCGCCCCTTCCAAGCCGGCAAACGACACGGTGGACGTCATGTTCCCTTCACGATAGCGAACCTTCTTGCCGCGCCAGGATGGATGCTCTTGCACCGCGCGCTCGAAGAGACGAAACAGCGTCTCCATGCGCGGGCGTTGCTGACAGAGGCAGGCGTTCTCTTCTCCACCCGCCTGCACGCACTTCTGCGTCTCCAAGACCATCGTCATTAGATGCTTTGTCATTTCCGCATCGATGCGCTTGAGGAAGGCGATATCCTTGGGATCCGTGATCTCGATGACGGGGGGCTCGGCCGCCTGGGCAAGTCCCCCTGCCACCCAAAGCCCGATGCCAGCAAGAAGCCTCCGCATGCCTCCTCCTTGTGGTGCCCTGCTCCGATTGTGGCACGGCGTGTGCACAAGCACAAAAGCATGCAAAAAAAGGGCCGCGCAGGCAACGCGCGGCCCCACCATCGGCAGCTCGTTCGCGACTAGAAACGCGCGAACACGCCCGCATACGGGCCCTTGAAGGTCGCATCCAAATAGACATTGTTCTGATCCACCTTCACCTGGATCTGGCGATAGCCTGCATAGACGCCAACGAGCGGCAGCGGCGAGAACTCAACCTGCAGATCCGTGTCCACGAACTTGTTCTTGCCCGAGCCGATCCAGCCGATGCGACCGACGACGCCAAGAAAGTCCGCCAGCGCAATGCGCGCGCGTGCGCCAATCGTCGGGATCGGCACGGTCTTGGACACCGTCGCCGTTTGGCCCAACGAGGACAGTTGCAGATTGGCGCGCGCGCTTTTGATCGACAGCTCCGGCCCGAGCTGGAAACGCGTGGGGATGTCGTCCATGTTCACGAGATACCAGGTAAGCCCCACATCCACGAGATCCACCTTGGCATCGGCGGTTACAGACTGATTCACATTGAACTGCTGACCACCGAATGTGAGCCTTGTATTGAGCGTACCCGTGGCGCTTGTCTTGACGGGCAGATAGCCCACGGAAAGGCGCCAGTCGCCGAGCTGCAACGCCACCTCGCCGGTCGTGTTCGTGCTCTTCTTGAACTTGGCCACGCCGTTGCCGCCGCCGAACGAGAGCGTGCCCTGCTGGCCGCCCTTGTTGCCCGCGAACGTGCCGCTTGCGGTCATGTATTGATAGCCGAGCTTCACGCTCGCCATTTCGTCGGCCTGCGCCGCCGGCACCGCAAGCGCCGCGGCCGCGATTGCGAGAAGCATCCGTTTCATGCCCACCTCCGCGTGATCGGGATCGGCGCAGCCTCGCGCCGGCGCGCAGTCTAGGGCGTGATCGCGATCACGGCACGCGCTACGCTTGCGCGCATGCGCCTGGCCGTGGACATCGGCGGCACCTTCACGGACTTCGTGCTCGAGGACGCGCACGGGCGCATCCGCACCGCGAAGACGCTCTCCACGCCGCACGACCCGATCGCCGCGATCACGGAAGGCGCGCGGCTTCTCAACGCCCAAGGCTTCCAACTCGTGCACGGCACGACGATCGTCACCAACAGCATCCTGGAGCGCAAGGGCGCGCGCACCCTGCTCATCACGAATCAAGGCTTTGAAGATACGCTCGCCATCGGGCGGCAAACGCGCCGCGCGCTTTATGCGCTGCACCCCGAGCAACCCCGCCCCTGGCTTGCACGCGAGGACATCGTGGGCGTGCAGGCGCGCCGCGATGCCGAGGGCAGGCGTGTCGCGGACTTCGCCGCAGGCGAGCTGGAAGCGCTCGCCGAGCGCGCACGTAACTATGAGGCTGCAGCCGTGTGCCTGCTCTTTTCGTTTCGCAACCCCGAAGATGAACGCGCGATCGCGAGCGCCCTTCCCATCTGGACGAGCTGCTCGCATGAGGTCGCGCCCACAGCCGGCGAATACGAGCGCATGGCGACGACCTTCTTGAACGCCTTCACGGGCCTGCGCGCGCGCGCCTACCTGCAAGCGCTCACCGCGCGCCTGGCACCCAAAGCAACCTGGATCATGCACTCGGCAGGCGGCCTCATCCCCGTGGAGGAGGCCGCCGAGCGGCCCATTGCGCTGGCGCTCTCTGGCCCCGCGGGAGGGCTCGTGGCCGCCGAATGGCTCGGCGGGCGGTTGGGTGAGGCGCAACTTTTCACCTTTGACATGGGCGGCACAAGCACCGATGTGGCGGCGATTGAAAAGCGCGCGGAGCTTGCGCCCGCAGGCGAGATCGCCGGCATGCCGATCGCCTTGCCGATGCTCGCGATCCACACGATCGGCGCAGGCGGCGGCTCCATCGCTTGGGTGGATGAGGCCGGCATGCCGCAGGTGGGCCCGCGCTCGGCGGGCGCCGATCCCGGCCCCGCCTGCTATGGCCACGGTGGGGAAGATCCCACCGTGACCGATGCCAATCTCGTGCTCGGCAGGCTTCCGCCTGGGGTGCGTCTCGGCGGGCGCATGGCGCTGGATGCTGATGCGGCCAAGAAGGCGCTTGCGCGCTTCGGCGCGCCTTTGGGGCTTGCGCCCGAGCGCGCGGCGGCGGCAATCGTGCAGCTCGTGGAGGAGGCGATGGCGGGCGCCTTGCGCGTCGTCTCCATTGAGCGCGGGCGCGATCCAAGGTGCGG
>WFOX01000259.1 GCA_015487905.1 Mariprofundales bacterium | reverse complement strand
ATGGCGCGGCCTATACCCGGCTCCACCGCCTCTTCGCGATAGCGCGGCTTGCCGACGAAATCCTCTAGATGGCGCGCATCCACGCGCACGGGGGCTGCAAACCTTCCTTCGGCAAGCCCAAGCGCGCTCTTGCGCAAAATGCGGCGCAAAAGCTGCTCCAGCCGCCGCACGCCGGGCTCGCGCGCATAGTTCGCAATGAGCGCGCGCAAGGCGCCGTCCGTGATGCGCACATCGTCCTTGCCGAGCCCATGCTCGGCCAGCAGGCGCGGCCAGAGATGCCGTCGCGCGATTTGCACCTTTTCATCGGGCAGATAGCCGGGAAGGTGCAGGATTTCCACGCGATCCAGAAGGGGCGGCGGGATCGTGTCCAGTTGATTGGCCGTAAGCAGAAACAACACGCGCGAAAGATCAAAACGCACATCCAGATAGTGATCCAGAAAGTCCCGGTTCTGTTCGGGATCCAGCACCTCCAGAAGCGCGGAGGCTGGATCGCCGCGAAAATCGGCGCCGATCTTGTCCACCTCATCAATCATGATCACGGGATTGGCCGCGCCCACGCGCTTGAGCGCCTGGATGATCTTGCCGGGCATCGCGCCGATGTAGGTGCGGCGATGGCCCTTGATCTCGGCCTCATCGCGCATGCCGCCCACCGAAAAGCGGAAAAAGGGCCTGCCCACCGCTTCGGCGATCGCGCGCCCGAGCGAGGTTTTGCCGACCCCGGGCGGGCCTACGAAGAGGATGATGGAGCCGCCGATCTCGCGCCGGCGCGCGCCAACGGCGATGAACTCCAAAATCCGTTCCTTGACATCGGCAAGCCCCGCATGGCTTTTGTCCAGCACGCGCCGCGCACGGCGAATGCTCGTGCGATCGCGCACGAAGCGGCCCCAGGGAAGGCTCGTAAGCCAATCCAAGTAGTTGCGGGAGACAGCAAACTCGGGCGAGCCGGGATCCAATGTGCGCAGCTTTTCCAGCTCTTCGGCAAAGGCCTTTTTCGCCTCTTGCGTGAATTTGAGCTTCTTTGCGCGCGCTTCAAACTCGGCGATCTCCTTCTCGCGCGGATCCTGCAAAAGCCCAAGCTCCTTCTGGATCGCCTTGAGCTGCTCTTGCAGGAAGAAGCGGCGCTGCTGCTCGCTTACTTTTTCTTCAATGCTTTCGCGGATCTTGCGCTGCACCTTGGCAAGGTTCAGCTCGCGCACGAGCAGCGCGAGCACCTTTTTGAGCCGCTCAAAGACCGGAAAAGTCGCGAGCACCTCCTGCAATTCATCGCGCGAGGCGCTCGTGAGCGAGGCGGCGAAGTCCGCAATGCGGCTTGGGTTGTCCACGCCCGCGCGCGCGGCAAAGGCGCGCATTTCCTCTTCGTGCAAGGGATTGTGCTTGACGAGCTCCTTGATCGTGTTGATCGCGGCCACCGTATAGGCGCGCACGAACTCGTCGCTTGCGCCCTTTTCCTCCTCGGGATAATGCACGACCGCGCGCACGGGCGGGGCATCGGCCACCCAGCGCTCCACGCGGAAGCGCCGCAGGCACTCCACGACGAGGTGCAAGCCCTGGCCTGCGATCTCCATCGCCTTGCCGATGCGCGCGGCCACGCCGACCATGTGCAGGTTATCGGCGCGCCAGGGGCCTTCTTCGTCGCGCATCAGTGCCAGGCCCACATAGGGCATGCGCGCTTCCGCCAGCCTGCGCACGGCGTCCATGACCTCGGGGTTCTGGTAGGCAAGCGGCACGATCATGCCCGGAAACACAGGCCGGTCGGCCAGCGGCAGCACGACGAGCTCAGCGGGAAGCGTGCCGTCGCGCGGCGCAGGCGCGCCGCCGTGCACGATCTCGGGTGTGGATGCGGTCTCAGCCATGCCGCGTTTCTAAAAACCGCGCCTTGGCGCTGCAAGGCGCACGCATCCGGGCTACCATCGCGCACCCATTCCCCTTGCAAAGGAGCCGCTCATGCAGCCCAAGCGCATCGTGCTGGCCTATTCGGGTGGGTTGGACACCTCCATCATCCTCGTCTGGCTGCGCGAAACCTTTGGTGCTGAGGTGATCACCTTCACGGCCGACATCGGCCAGGGCGAGGAAGTGGAAGCCGCGCGCGAAAAGGCCTTGGCTTGCGGTGCGGCCAAGGCCCATGTGGAGGATTTGCGCGAAGCGTTCGTGCGCGACTATGTGTTTCCGATGTTTCGCGCCGCAGCGATCTACGAGGGCGAGTATTTGCTCGGCACCTCCATTGCGCGCCCGCTTATTGCCAAGCGCATGGTGGAGATCGCGCGCGCGGAGGGCGCCGATGCGCTTGCGCATGGCGCCACGGGCAAGGGCAACGATCAGGTGCGCTTTGAGCTTGCCTTTGCGGCGCTTGCGCCGGAGATGCAGGTGATCGCGCCCTGGCGCATCTGGGACTTCCGCTCGCGCGAGCAGATGCTCGCCTATGCGGAACAGCACGGCATTCCCGTGGAGCGCCGCGGCACGGCGCCGCCGTTTTCCATGGACGCGAATCTTTTGCACATCTCCTATGAGGGCGGGCCGCTGGAAGACCCCTGGCAGGCGCCGCCTTCCGACATGTGGCGCTGGACGCGCGCACCCGAAGAGGCGCCCGATGAGCCGGAGGAAATCACGATCGCCTTTGAGCGCGGCGATCCCGTGGCGATCAATGGCAAGCGGCTTTCGCCCGCCGAGTTGCTTGCGCGGCTCAATGAGCTTGGCGCCAGGCACGGCATCGGACGCGTAGACATCGTGGAAAACCGCTTTGTGGGCATCAAATCGCGCGGCTGCTATGAAACGCCGGGTGGCACGATCCTTTTCCGCGCGCGCCGCGCGATGGAGTCCATCACCTTGGATCGCGAGGCGATGCACCTGCGCGATGAGCTTGCGCCGCGCTATGCGAAGCTCGTCTATAACGGCTT
>WFOX01000258.1 GCA_015487905.1 Mariprofundales bacterium | reverse complement strand
GTGTCCAAAGCGCGGCGCAAGAGGAACAACAGCTCCGGCAAACGATAGGGCTTGCTGAGCACGGGCACGCCCGCAAGCAAGGGATGCTCGCGCACATGTTGCGCCGCTTTGCGCGGCTCATAGCCCGTGAGAAAGATGAGCGGCATGTCCTTGCGCTGCTCGCGCAGTGCGATGGCCACCTCCACGCCGTCTGCGTGCGGCATCACAACATCCAAGATCGCCGCGTCCAGCTTCTCTCCCCAGCGGCGCACCATCTCCATCGCCTCGCGCCCGTTTTGCACGGCCACGACCTTGTAGCCCGCGCGCGTGAGCACCTCCACGAGCGCATCGCGCACGCGCGCATCGTCATCCGCCACGAGCACGGTCTCGCCTTTGCCGCGCGCGTGTTTCGTTTCGCCCGTGCCTTCCACCTCAAAGTCCTCTTCTTCCACCTCTACGACGGGAAGGTAAATGTGCGCGGTCGTGCCCACGCCCGGCGAGGATTCCAAATACAAAGCGCCGCCCATGCTCTCCACATGGCTGCGCGCCATCGGCAATCCCAGTCCTGTGCCCACGCCCTCGGGCTTGGTCGTGAAAAACGGATCAAAGGCCTTTTGCAGTGTGTGTTCATCCATGCCGACGCCGTCGTCCTCCACCTCAATGTGCAGCCATTCGCTTTCCTCAGGCCGCGGATGATGCTCGGCCAGCATCTGCGCAAGCGCAGAGCCCGGTTCCACCTGCATGAGATGCGCGCGCAAGCTGATGCGGCCGCTCGTGCGATCCTGGCGTGCCTCAATGGCATGGCGCGCGTTCGTAATGAGATTGAGCAGGGTTTGCTGCAACAGCGCAGGATCGGCGCAAAGCTGCGCCTTTTGCGCGCGCACATCCATGTGCAGCTCAATCGTCTCAGGCAGGCCCGTGCGTGCAAAGCGCGCAAGCTCCTTCAAAAACGGCTGCACCTGGAAGACCTGCACCTCGGATTCGGTGCCGCGCGCAAAGCTCAGCAGTTGCCGGATCGTGCCTGCGGCGCGATAACCCTGCTGCTCCACATCCAGAAGCCGCTGGGCAAGCTGCGGATGCTCGCGGGCGATCTGCATGCGCACGAGGTAGATCGCGCCAAGCATTCCCGCAAGCAGGTTGTTGAAGTCGTGCGCGATGCCGGCTGCAAGCGCGCCGATCGCCTCCATCTTCTGCTGGCGCTCAAGCTGGCGCTGCAATTGCAGCTCTTCGGTGGCATCGCGATGGATGCAGATAAAGGCGCTCAGTTGCCCGTTCGTGCGCACGGGGGCCAGCGAACCCACGGCCTCGTAGGTGGAGCCGTCGCAACGCTGCGCACGAAAATGCCCGCGCCAGCGCTCGCCGCGCAGCATCGCAAGCGTGATCTTTGGTGCCGCTTCGTCGTCCGCTGAAAACAGCCATAGCGCATCCTTGCCAAGGACCTCGGCCGGATTCTTGGCGCGCACGACCTGCAAAAAGGCGCGGTTCGCATACTCCACGGCCCCATCCGGCGAGAACACGCACACGGCCTCTTCGGCCTGATCCAGCGCCTGCAAGTAGCGCGCGATCTCTTCTTCGCGCGCGGCCTCTTCGCTCACATCTTCCAGCAGCACCGCCCACATATCCACGGCACCATCCGGCCCGCGCACCGGAAACACCGCCACCTCGGCCAAGAAGTGTTCGCCGTCCTTGCGCACGAGTTCGCGCCGCACATGCAATCCGCCTTCGGCGCCCAGCGCGCGCCGCACCCAGCGCGGGATCGTTTTCTTGGCGGGCTCCCCTTCCAGCACCGCAAGCGTTTTGCCCACCACATCCCGCTCCCGCCAACCCGTGATGCGCTCAAAGGCGGGATTGACGGCCACGATCACCGGCCCGCGCTTGCTTGGCTCGCAAATCGCAAGCCCTTCGCCCAATCGCTCGGCCACGGTCGCCAGCATCGCCTCGCGGCGCGACATCGCCGCAAGCGGCCGCACGACCCAAAGCTGAATCGCCACCCAAGCGATGAGGCCCAAGGCAAGCGCGTCCATCCACGCGGCATCGGGCGACTCAGGCGGCACGCCGAGCCAGTCAAAGGCACGCATGATGAAGAACTCGCCGACGAAGATGACCGTGAGAACCTTCGCACCGACGAACAGCGGAGAATCCGCGCGGATGAATCCCCTCTCCCAGCGCCTCATGGTTCCTGGATCGGCAAAACCCACATCTTCTTTACGGCCATCCCGCCACATTGTCCCCACCTCCATCAAGGAAAATATAGCATCAGCTAAACGCAAGCGCATTGCGCGCAGCCGCGCGCGGCCTACCATTGCCCGCGCGGAAGCGATGACGATGCGCAGTTGGCTATGGATCGTGGCGGCCCTGCTTGGCTGGGCGCAGGCGGCATTGGCGCTCGTGCCGCCGCCGCCCGTGCTGCATGCGCGTGCTTGGGTGCTTTTGGATGCGCGCTCAGGCCAAGTGCTGGCCGCGCACGACGAAACGAAGCCCTATCCACCCGCTTCGCTTACAAAGATGATGACCTTGTATCTCGCCTTTGAGGCCATCAAGGCGGGCCGCATCCGCTTGAACGAGCATGTGCGCGTGTCTGAAAAGGCTTGGCGCGCCGAGGGAAGCCGCATGTTCATTGAACCGCGGCTGCATCCGAGCGTGGAAGAGCTCTTGCACGGCATCGCCACGCAATCCGGAAACGACGCCACGATCGCGCTTGCCGAGCACATCGCCGGCAGCGAAGAGGCCTTTGTTGCGATGATGAACGAAAAGGCGCGCGAACTTGGGCTTGCGCACACACACTTTATGAACAGCACGGGGCTTCCACAAGAGGGGCACTACGCAAGCGCCTTGGATCTTGCAAGGCTTGCCGTGCGTCTTTGGCATGACTTTCCCGAGTTTTATTCGCTTTTCAAGGAGAAGGAATACACCTACAACGGCATCCGCCAGTTCAACCGCAATCGGCTTTTGTGGATGGATCCGCGCGTGGACGGCATCAAAACCGGCCACACCGAACAAGCGGGCTTTTGCCTCGTGGCCTCAGCCGAGGATCGCGGCATGCGGCTTGTGGCCGTTGTGCTCGGCGCAGCAAGCGATCTTGGACGCGCGCGCGAGGCCAAGCGGCTTTTGGACTACGGCTTTCGCAACTTCGCCTCCGTGCGGCCGAAAGAGGCCAGCGTGCGGCGCAGGATTGAGGTGTTTGAAGGCAAGCAGGACTTCGTTTGGGTGGCGCCGCGCGCACCGCTTTGGATCACCGTGCCGCGCGGGGAGGAAAGCAAAGTGCGCTTTCGGCTGCGCTATGAAGCGCCGTTGATTGCGCCCATCGCCCAAGGGCAGGAAATCGGCGTATTGGAAGCCCTGTTCGGCGAAGGAAGCCGAGCAAGGCTTCTCAAGCGCGTGCCGGTCGTGGCGCTTACCGCCGTGCCGCGCGCGTCCTGGCTTGGGCGGCAATGGGATCGCTTGCGGCTTTGGTGGCACGGGCATGCGCACGACTGAACCGATCGTGTGGCTCAACGGCGTGTTTTTGCCGCTTTCGCAAGCCTGCGTGCCCGTAGAAGACCGCGGCTTTCAGTTCGCCGACGGCGTGTATGAGGTGATCGCATGCTTTGGCGGCGCGTTTTTGGACTTGGAGCCGCATCTGGCGCGCTTGGAGCGCTCCGCGCGCGCGCTGGAGATCCCGCTTCCCCTTTCGCGCGACAAGCTCGCTTTGCTGTGCCGCGAGGTCTATGCGCGCAATCCATGGCCGGAGGCGATGATCTACATCCAGCTTACGCGCGGGGCGGCGCCGCGCGCGCATGCGGCAAGCCCCACCAACCCCACGCTGCTTATCATGGCGCGCGCGCTTTGCCTGGCCGATGGCCAGCGCCTTGCCAAAGGCGTGGCCGGCATCACGCTTGCCGACATCCGTTGGCGGCGCTGCGACATCAAGTCCATTGCGCTTCTTGCCAATGTGCTTGCACGCCGCGAGGCCGAGCGCCGCGGCGCCTACGAGGCCTTTTGGCTGGATGAGCACGGGCATCTCTTGGAAGGCGCGGCCACGAACGCCTTTGCTGTGATCGGCGGCGTGCTCACCACACATCCCGAAGGGCCGCAAATCTTAGGTGGAATCACGCGCAACCGCGTGCTTCGGCTGGCCGCCGAGCTCGGCATCCCCGTGCGCGAGCGCCCTTGGTCGCCGCTTGAGCCTGCATTGCAAGAGATGTTCCTCACAAGCACCACCAATCTCGTGCTGCCGGTCGTCAAGCTGGACGGCCGGCTCATCGGCAACGGCAGGCCTGGGCCGATCACGCGCAAGCTCCAAGAAGCCATGCATGCCTTCATCGCCGAGTTGCGCTCCCGTGCCCGTGCGCGCGCTGCTCGTGGATCTTGACGGCACGCTCATTGAGGCGTTTGCCCCCATCGTGCGCGGCGTGCATGCCGCATGCGCAGCGCTCGGCATCCCCGCCCCTTCGCCAGAAGAGGTGCGGCGGCGCACAGGACGAGGCGGTGGCCACCTCCGCGCATTGTTCGGCAAAAAGGCCGAGGCGGCGATGCGCATCTTTTACGAAGTCCATGACGCGCACCTGTTGGATGTGGCTGCAAAGCCTGGTGCTGCGGCGCTGCTTGCCGCCGTGCGCAGGTGGGGATGGAAGGTGGCGGTGGTAACGAGCAAAACGGAGCCGCGCGCCAGAGCGCAGCTTGCGCACTTGGGATTGCTCGCCTATTTGGATGCGCTCGTGGGCCGCACGGCCCAAAGGCCGCAAAAGCCCGATCCCGCGCCCGTGCGGCTTGCCTGCGCGCGCTTGGGGGTGGCGCCTGAGCAAGCCGTGATGCTCGGCGATGGGATTGCGGACATGGAGGCCGCCGCTCGCGCCGGATGCACGCCGCTTGGGCTTGTGGGCCACTACAGCGCCGCGGAGCTATTGGCGGCAGGGGCCGTGGATTGCGTCGCCGACCTTGTTGAGGCCAAGCAATGGCTTGCGCGCAACTTTGGCGCTTGATCGCCAAGCCTTTGCGCGTGCGCATCGTCATCGCCTGCTTGCGCGCGCCATCGGCGGAGGCTGCGCGCATCCATAAGCTCGCCGATCCTGCGCTTGCCGATTGCTTTGGGGAAATGCTTACGGCCGCGGCGCTGCTCACCGCGCACACCAAAGGCGGCGTGCGCCAGGTGTTGCAGCTTGACGGCGATGACGATGCGCCCATCGCACGCATGCTTGCCGAGGCGCGCCAAGGGCGCGTGCGCGGCTATGTGCGCCGCGGGCGCAGAAAGACGCCCTTGCAAGGAGAAGGGCTTGCGCGCTGGATGCGGCTTCCCGCGACGCTTTCCGTTGTGCGCGATCTTGGTTTCGGCCATCCGTATGTGTCGGCCGTGGAGGCGGATTCTCCATTCCTTGCCGATGCCGTAGCGCGCTACCTCTGGCAATCCGTGCAGGTGCGCGCCGATGTGCGCATGGCAGGTTCGGTGGGCGTGCTTTTGGAAGCGATGCCGCAGGCGCCCGAAGATGGATGGCGCAAGGCGCTCGGCGTGCTTGCCGGCATCCCCGACGCGGCGCTGCGCAAAGCCTTATCCGCCAAGGATGTGCTTGCTTGGCTTGCGCCGCTTGCGCCCGAGTTGCTCGCCGAAGAGTCATGGCGCTATGCCTGCGATTGCTCGCCGGAGCGCGTGGCCGCAGGGCTTGCTACGCTTTCGGCGGAGGAGTTGCGCAATCTGGCCGTGGATGATGTCGTGGAGGTCGTGTGCGAATACTGCGGAAAGATTCATCGCGTGCCTATCTAGCGCTCGTGCTTTGGCTGGCGGGGTGCAGCGCGAAGCTGCCGCCCCCATCCTCGGAGACACCGCAACCGCCGCAAGCTACGGCCATCCCTAGGGCCGCGCCGGCGCCCATTCCGGCGCCTGCGCCGTCTTCGCCGCTTTTTGCAGGGCTATCGCAAGCGGAGCTGGAAGCGGCCGCGCAAGAAGCGCTTGCCGCCTATGCCCCAGCATGGCCGCGCTTGGCCGCGCGTGCGCGGCTCGTGCTCGGCCCCATCTGGCAAGCCTTGGCCGAAGAGGGCGCGCCGCGCGATCTCGTTTGGGTGGTGTGCGTGGAATCCGGCTTTTCGCCCTATGCGCTTTCGCATGCGGGCGCCTTGGGCCTTTGGCAACTCATGCCAAGAACGGCGCGCGCGCTTGGGCTTCATCCCCGCCGCGATTGGAATCCGCGTCGCGCGCTGGAAGCATCCACGCACGCCGCCGCGCGCTATCTTTTGATGCTACGCGCGCGGTTCGGCAACTGGCCGCTTGCGCTTGCCGCCTACCACATGGGTCCGGCGGCGCTTGCGCGCCGCCTTGCACGCAAGCCTTGGCGACCCGAAGACGGGCTTGCCTTGTTGCCCGTGCCCGCGCGCACGGCCATCTATGTGCGGCGGATTCTGGGGCTCGTCTATGCCGAGGCCACGGGCAAGCTTAGGCTCCCCAAGCCTGTGGCCACGGCCTGGGTGGAGCTTGCACCACCTGTGGATCTCGTGCGCCTTGCCGAAGAGGCGGGATGGAGCGTGGAAGAACTCTTCATGCTCAATCCCGGGCTTGAGTTCGCAGAAACCTTTTCGCCCCTGCGCTTGCGCGTGCCTGAGGCGCTCGTGCCGCTCGTGCTGGAGGCGGCCCGGCGTGCGCGCCCCCAAACCGTGCAGGTCGTGGTGCGCCGAGGTGATACGCTTTGGACGATCGCCAAGCGCGCGCACGCGCCGCTTCGCCTCGTGCGCGCGCTCAACCCCGGGCTTTCGCCGCGCCGGCTGCGCATCGGCATGCGCGTGCGCGTGCCTGCGCGTGCCAACCTCGCCTTTGCCGCGCCGCGCCCGAATCCGCTCGTCGCGCGCGGCCGCCGCATCCGCTATGTCGTGCGCCCAGGGGATACGCTTTGGAGCATCGCGCGGCGCTTCGGCGTGCGCCCTGAAACCATCGCGCGCATGAACGGCCGCAGACCGGAAGCCGTGCTGCGGCCTGGGGATACGCTTTGGATTCTCGCGCGCCCATCCGGATGATGCGCACGATTGCGCTGCTTGCGCTGCTCGCACTTGCCGCTTGCAATGCACCGTCCTCGCAGCCGACGGCGCCTTCTGTGCAAGCGGTGCCGGATCTTCCGGCCTTCGGCGGCCGGCTCGTGGAGGCGATGAGCGCCGATGCAAGCACCTTGATTCCGATGCTTGCCGGAGATGCCCCAAGCCATGCCATCGCCGATTGGCTCTATCGCCCCTTGCTCAAATACGACCGCAACCTGAACCTCACGGGCGATCTGGCCACGCGCTGGGAAGTGCAAGACGGCGGGCGCACGATCGTCTTTCACTTGCGCAAGGACGCGCATTGGACGGACGGCGTGCCGTTCACAAGCAAAGATGTGGCCTTCACGCTCAAGCTCATTCGCGATCCGCACACGCAATCGCCCTATGCCTCGGACTTTGCAAGCGTATCAAGCTGGGAAACGCCCGATCCCTACACCTTCATCGTGCATTACCGCGAGCCGTTTGCGCCGGCGCTTTCCGCCTGGGCCGGGCTTGCGATCCTGCCTGCGCACATCTTCGCAGGCGAAGACATCATGCACACCCCCCTTGCGCGGCATCCCAAGGCCACGATCGGCCCCTATCGGCTCGTGGCCTGGAACCCGCAGCAGGAAATCCGGCTCGTCGCCAACCGCGGCTATTACGATGGCCCCGTGTGGATCGCCGAGCGCATCGTGCGCGTGATCCCTGATCCCACCACGCAGTTCATGGAGTTGGAGGCGGGCAGGCTGGACATGATGGGGCTTACCCCCGTGCAATACGCGCGCATCTTTCCGCGCAAACCCGAGCTTGCCCGCCGTTTTCGGCGCTTCCGCTATTTGGACTTCGGCTACACCTACCTCGGCTTCAACCTGGATCGGCCGCTGTTTCGCGATGTGCGCGTGCGCCGCGCCATCGCCATGGCCATCAACCGCAAGGAAATCATAGATGTTGTGCTCTTTGGGCTTGGCGAGATCATCGCCACACCTTACAAGCCCGGAACCTATTGGGAAAACCGCAAGATCAAGCCCTGGCCTTATGACCCTGTGCGCGCAAAAAAGCTGCTTGCGCAAGCAGGCTGGCGTGATCGCGACGGCGACGGCGTGCTGGAAGACGCGCAAGGGCGCAAGTTCGC
>WFOX01000257.1 GCA_015487905.1 Mariprofundales bacterium | reverse complement strand
CTGCCGGGGGCGCCATCTTGAGGCTGGCATTGTGCATGTGCAGGGCTATAATGCGGCCCGCGCGCCGACGTAGCTCAGTTGGTAGAGCAGCTGATTCGTAATCAGCAGGTCGCCGGTTCGAGTCCGGCCGTCGGCTCCACTTTTTTCATAGCTTTATCGGTTGTTGCAATAGCCTCTTCCTTCCAGCGCCAGCACATCCAGCACCGGTGCTTCATCCCCCTTAAACCGTGTTTCCGCCGCGGCATGGCAGCGGCGCTTGCCACCACCACTCGTAGGGGCATGGCGATGCCATGCCTGCAACATCAAGCGCTGGCGCGGGATAGATCGCACCGCTTGGAAACGAAAGAGAATCAGCATCGTCGGTAAACGGGAACAGATGCTGGGCTTCCGTGAAGCGTTTCATGACGCGCGATCGCGCGCTGCTCGGGGCATGGCGCGCGCAACGAACCCACTGGGGCAACCCAAGACGGCTTTGAGAAGCTTATGCGCGATAGGTGAGAAAACGATTTTGTCGCTTGCTAAGGAAAGTTGAAACGCGCTCAGAGCCCTGATGGAACCAGCGGCATCGCCAGCTGCACTCCGACGATGCCCCAGGCATGGTCGCCCGCGGCACCTTGAGCCTCCAACGCGCCCCAGGGCATTGCATAGCTCAGCCGCAGCGCGAATTGTTGCTGCGCCGTGCGCACGGGGCCGCGCGCAAGCTTCCAGCGCCGCAGCACGCCCATCCACTTCAGCTTCCCCCAGATTCCGAGCGCGCCCACGGAGACAAGGCGCGCATCGCCATCCAGCGAAAAGCCGAGCGGGCGGTTCCAGGCGCGGTAGCCCATGCGATAAACGCCGTGGTTGTAGACCGTGCCAAGCTCGGGGCGGCGATACCAGGCACCTGCGCGCGTATCGGCATATTCCACGAACGCGCGCCAATGCCCGCCCCAGACCTCAGCGCCAACCAGCCAGAACCACTTGGACGGCAGCTTGCCCGCCTCGTCCTCACCTGCCCCCTGCGCATAGATCGCATAGGGAGCCTCGCCGAGCGGCGAGCGCCAGCGTAAGGAGACGCCGCCGAGCTGGTTGCCGGGCTGGTTCTGGAAGGTCACGCCGCCCTGCCCGGCATTGTCCAGCCCCACGAGCATCCGTCCCCACGAGGACAGCCCGCAGGGGCGATTCCGCCCGCAAATCTGCGCCACGCGCTCCAATGCCAGCGAAAGCTTCTCGGTGGCGCGCAAGGAAAGACGCAGGCCCCAATGTAGCGGATGCGGCACGGGCCGCGCGTTCTCAAGCCTTGCAAGAAAGGTGCGCACCTCCCAGCCGCGCCCGCCAAGCCACCTGCCGCGCGCGAGCAGCCCGAGCGTGGGGCGCGGGCGCGCGGCCTGCGAAAGGATGAGCGAGCCATCCCAGCCTGGCCCCCACCACTGGGGCACCCAACCCGCAAATACGGCCCAATGGGCATCGCCGAAGGCCAGCCACGAGCCGTCCGGCCCCGTGCGCGGGCCGTGATCCACGCGCCGCCATTGGTTTGCAACCAGCCGCGCATCCCAGTGCGTGCCAACAAGATGCAGCCCCAGCGCCGCATGCCCATCGCCGCGCACGGGCGCCCCGAAGCCGATCGGCGCCTGCGTGCGCCGACCTGTCGCAAGCATCGCCTCTGCAGAGAGTGCAAGCGGCGTTTCTTCCACCTTCCAGCGCGGCCAGGCATCAGGAATCGTCGTATCCAGGCGCGCATCGGCGGCGCGCAGCACCGCATCGCGCGCCCAAGGATCGTCGGGCGCGATGAGTCCCGCCTGCGCCGCCCCTGCGGCGACCAGCGCCGTCAGAACGAAAAGGCCACGAACCCGCCGCATCGCTTCTTCCCGCAACCAAGCCACCACCGTGCATCCTTCATCGTGCGAAGGCCGATCGCGCCGCCAAGCCAAAGCCCCGCCGTCACATCCGAAAGCCAATGCCTTCTCTTGGCCACGCGCGCATAGGCCGTGGTAAGCGCCAATGAAACCGCCGCGCCCTTAAGCCAAAGAGGCGCGCCGTCATCGGCAAGCGCGGCTCCTGCCGCCGCAGCGGCAAAGCTCGTATGCCCTGAGGGAAACGCATGCCAGGCATCGCGCAAGGAACCCGGCCGAAAGCGCCAAGGG
>WFOX01000256.1 GCA_015487905.1 Mariprofundales bacterium | reverse complement strand
GGCCGCGCGCGCAGCCGAGGCCACGCGCGCGCGCACGATTCCGGGAGCGACGCTCTTTGAGCTTTACGACACCTATGGCTTTCCGCTGGATCTCGTCGCCGACATCCTGCGCGGGCGGAACATCCGCCTGGACGAGGAGGGCTTTGCGGCCTGCATGGCCGAGCAGCGCGCGCGTGCGCGGGCGGCATGGAAAGGCTCGGGCGAAGAGGCACCGCCTGAGGCCTTGCTCGCCATCCGCGAAGAGCGCGGCCCAAGCGAGTTTTTGGGCTATCAAACGCTTTCCGCCGAAGGGGCGGTCGTCGGCATCCTCAAGGAGGGAAGCTCCGCCGAGGCGCTTAACGAAGGCGAGGAAGGCTGGGTCGTGCTCAATCAAACGCCGTTTTACGGCGAGGCGGGCGGCCAGGTGGGGGATACGGGCGTGCTCAAAGGGCCCAAAGGCGTCTTCGTCGTGGAGGACACGCAGCGGCCGCTTGCCGATCTCATCGTGCACAAGGGACGCATGCAGCAAGGAACGCTTGCGGTCGGCGAGGTCGTGCAAGCGGAGGTGGACAAGGCCCGCCGCGAGGCGATCCGCCGGCATCACACGGCGACGCACCTCTTGCACGCGGCCTTGCGCGAGGTGCTGGGCGCGCATGTGCGCCAGGCGGGTTCGCTTGTCGCGCCTGAGCGACTGCGCTTTGACTTTACCCACCCCAAGGCGCTTACGGAGGAGGAGCTTGCGCGCATTGAGCGGCGCGTGAATGCCGAGATCCGCAAGAACCTTCCCGTGCGCACGCACATCATGAGCCTGGAGGAAGCCAAGGCCAAGGGCGCGATGGCGCTGTTTGGTGAAAAGTATGAGGATGAAGTGCGCGTCGTGGAGGCGGGCTTTTCGCTGGAGCTTTGCGGCGGCACGCATGTGGATCGCACGGGCGACATCGCTGTCTTTCGCATCCTGCGCGAAGAGGCGGTCGGCGCAGGCGTGCGCCGTATAGAGGCCGTGGCAGGGGAGGCGGCTTACGAAAGCTTTGCCGCCGATGCAAGGCTGCTTGCCCAAACCGCGCGCGCCTTGCGCACAAAGCCCGAGGAGGCACCTCAGGCGGCCGAGGCGCTGGCCGCACGCGTGCGCGAGCTGGAGCGCGCGCTTGCCCAGGCCAAGGCCAAGCTGGCTGCAAGCGCCTTGCGCGAGCTGGCCGCAGGTGCGGAGCGCATCGCGGGCGTGCCTGTGCTTGTGGCCAAGGTGGAGGATGTGCATGACCTGCGCGATGCCGCGGACAAGGCGCTGGCGCAGCTTGGCGAGGGCGTCGTGGTGCTCGGGCTTGCCCGCGATGGCAAAGCGCAGGTGGTGGCGAAGGTGGCGCGGGCGCTTACCGCGCGCGTGCAGGCGGGCGCGATCGTGCGCACAGCAGCTGAGGCGATGGGCGGGCGCGGCGGCGGCAAGCCTGAGATGGCGATGGGCGGTGCGCCGCAGCCTGAAAAGCTGGATGCGGCGCTTGCGGCGGCGCGCAGGGCCATCGCCGAGGCGCTTGGCGCCGCATGACGCCCACAGTCTGGGCGGCGCTTGTCCTTGCCGCGCTCGTTGCGCTTGTGTTCTTCGTGCTTTGGCTGCAAGCGCGGGCGCGCGCATCTGCACTCGCAAGCCGCTTGCAGGATGCCGAAACGGAGCTGAATGAGGCGCGCGCGAAGCTGCACGAAGCCGCGGATGAGCTTGCCCGCGTGCGCGAGCGCTTGGCAGGGGCCGAGGCGCGGCTTGAGGCCCAGGCGAACGCCAAAGCCTGGCTTGAGCAGGCGCGCCAGACGCTGGAAGATCGCTTCCGCGGCCTTGCGCATGAGCTTTTGGAGGCGCGGCTCAAACGCCTGGAGACGGAAGGGGAAAAGACGCTCAGGCAGACCGTGGAGCCGATCAAGGCCGAGTTCGCGCGCTTTGCCGAGCAGGTAGAGCGGCTGGAACAGCAGATGACGGCGCGCCATGCGCAGCTTGCCGAGCAGATCCGCCATGTCGTGGAAACGGGGCAAAAGCTCGGCGAGGAGGCCGAGCGGCTTGTGCGCGCGCTCAAAAGCGATACGCGCGCGCAGGGCGCCTGGGGCGAGCTTGTGCTGGAGCGGCTTTTGGAGGCCGCGGGTTTGCGCGAGGGCGAGGAGTATCTCAAGCAGCCCGTGGTCACGACGGAGGATGGCAAGCGCTTCAGGCCCGATGTCGTCGTGCTCTTGCCGAAGGCGCGCGCGATCGTGATTGATGCGAAGGTGTCGCTTGTGGCCTACGAGCGGTTCGTGAATGCGGCAACGGATGAGGAGCGCGAAGAGGCCGCGCGCGCGCATCTTGCGAGCATGCGCCGCCATATTGAGGAGCTCGCCGAGCGCCGCTATGAGCAGCTCGTCTTTGACGATGGCCGAGGACGCGCCAAGCCGCCTGAGTTCACGCTCATGTTCGTGCCGATTGAGGGCGCGTATCTCGCGGCGCTGGAGGCCGATCGCGATCTGTTCATGAAGGCGTTTGCCAAGCATGTGGTCGTCTGCACGCCGCCCACGCTCTATGCGGCCTTGCAGCTCATCTCCCAGGCCTGGCGCGCCGAGCGCCAGACGCAGGAGACCGAGCGCATCGTCAAGATGATGGCCGAGATGCACGACAAGGCCGTGCGCTTTCTGGAAGCCTTTGAGAAGGTGGGCAAAAAGCTCGGGGAGGCGCAGGACACATTTGCGGATGCCCGCCGACACCTCGTGGAGGGCCGCGGCAACCTCGTGCGGCGCTTGGAGACCTTGCGCGCGTTCGTGGGTGAGGCGCGCACGCGCCGGGCGCTGCCGCAAACGCTTGTGGACGACGCCGACGAATAACCCGTGATTCTGGCCGTCGGCGACATCCAGGGCTGCCTGGACGAACTTGAAGCGCTGCTTGCGCAGGTTCGCTTTGATCCCGCGCGCGATCGGCTCTGGCTTGTCGGTGATCTTGTGAATCGCGGCCCGAAGTCGCTGGAGACCTTGCGCTTCGTGCGCAAGATGAACGCCCTTTCCGTGCTCGGCAACCACGATCTCTTTCTGCTTGCCTGCTTTGCGGGCGTGCGCAGGCCCCCACCCGAGCTTGCGCCTGTGCTGGATGCGCCCGAGGCCGAGGCGCTTTGCGATTGGCTGCGGCGCTGTCCGCTTGTGCATCGCGAAGAGGTGGAAGGGGCAAGCTGGGCGCTTGTGCATGCGGGGCTATCGCCGCGTTGGGACTGGGACACGATTGAGGGGCTTGCGCGGGCGATAGAGGCGCGCTTGCAAGGGGATGGTTGGCGGGACTTTCTTGCGCGCGCCTTTGCCGAGCCTGCGCCCGAGGTGGAGCCGGAGGACGAAGAGGCGCGGCTTTTGTTTGCGCTTTCGGTTTTCACGCGCGCGCGCTATTGCACGGCGGACGGGCGCTTTGACTGGACCACGCGCGCAGGCGGGCCGGCCTCCCGCGCCTTCGCTCCCTGGGATCGGCATCCGGCGCGCTGGAAGGGGAATGCGCGCGTGATCTTCGGCCATTGGGCCGCGCGCGGGCCGGTGCTGGACAGCCGCGATGTGCTCGGGCTGGATGGTGGCTGTGTCTGGGGCGGGCGGCTTGTGGCGGCGCGCTTGCTCGCTAAGGGCGGGGTTGCCTTGCAAGCGCTTTCTTGTCCGGGCTATTGCACCCCTGGCACATGAGGCGCTTTGCGCGCCGCTTGCGCACCTGATCGCCTGAGCAAGCTTTGCGGTATGGACTTTTGGGTGCTTTTGGGCGCGCCTTCGCTTGTCGCCGATCCTTGGGCGGCGATGCCGCGGCCTTGGCGCTGGCGCTATCGCATGCGGCATGTGCCCGCCGTGCCAGGACATGCGCTTGCGTTGGCCGCGACGGCGCTGGGGGTTCCTGCGGCGGCGCTTGCCGCTGCGCGATGGCCTGAACGAGCGCGCGGCGCCCAGCTTTGGATCGCCACGCCCTATCGGGCCGAGGTGCGCGCGTATCCGCAGGCGCGCGCGCATGCCATGCCACTTGCGCTTGCCTCTTCCGAGCGCGCGCAGCTTTCCCGCATCCTCACGCCGCTGCTTGAGCCGCTTGGGCTTGCGCTTGTGGATGCAGGCGGCGCCTTGCTTGTCGTTGCTGAGCGCATCTGGGATGTGCATCCCCCCGACTTCGGCCATTTGCGCACGCAAGGGATTCCCAATCGTCCTCCTTCCGGCCGCGACGCGAAGGATTGGCTGCGATTGCACGCCGAGATGGAGATGGCGCTGCGCAAAGAGGGCCTTGCAGACGGCCTTTGGCTTTGGGGGGGCGCGCCTTTGCCTTGCGATGCGCCGAGGATTCGCGCTTGCACGAACGATCCTGAGCTTGCGGCTATGGCCGATGCGCGCGATGCGCGTGCCGTGTTCGTGGATCTGGCTGCTTCTTCATCGCTTTGGCCGCCGCGCCGCCCGCCGCGGCACATTCTCATCGCAGGCGCAAGCGAAGCGCTGGAGCTTTCGCGCCGTGCGTTTGCTTGGCCTTTGCTCCGGGCTGGATCTGGGCCGCCGCGCTGGCCTGCGCTGCTGCGTGCGCGGCTTATCGGCTAAGACAGCGCGGACATAACCCTTCCGCGATCCGCATCACGCGCGTGATGCGCCAACCCTGAGGCACAGAAGAAAGCTGTGCCTGCTCTGGTGGAAGATCTTCCATCCGGCCGCAGCGCGTGCAAACGAGGTGGTCGTGTGGGGTCGTGTTGCTGTCAAACCAGGTGCGCGCGCCCAGCGCAAGCCGCCGCACCCAACCGAGCGCTTCAAACTGCTGCAGGATCTGATAGGCCGTGTTGAGCGAAACCCCGGGCAAGCGCGCCGCAAGCTCCGCATGAAGCTGCTGCGGCGTGATGTGGCGCGCGCGCGCAAGCACAAGCTCGGCTGCGAGCACGCGCTGCGGGGTGGCGCGCAACCCCGCCTGCTGCAAGCGCTTTTGCCAATCCCGTCTCTGCATGTCCAAACCCTACCAAATATGTTGGACTTGTCAATGAGAATCATTCCTATCTAGAATGCGTTGCAGATAGGTCGCGCAAGTGCGGCCATTTTGCCAAGCAAGGAGGTGTCCCATGAAACGCGCACTCGTGATGATGCCGGCGGCCCTCATCTGGGCGGGCGTGGCGTTTGCCGGTGCTCCCCCCAAGCTGCCTGCGGGCTTCGGGCCGCTTCCCGAACAACCGCCGATCCCGAAGGACAACCCGATGACGAAGGAGAAGATTGAGCTCGGCAAGATGCTTTTCTTTGAGCCGGCGCTGTCCAAAAGCGGGCATATCTCATGCAACTCGTGCCACAACCTCGCAAGCTGGGGCGTGGATCACCAGAAAACCTCCATCGGTCATCGTTGGCAGCGCGGCCCGCGCAATGCGCCCACGGTGTTCAATGCGGCGTTTTGGAGCCGTCAGTTCTGGGACGGGCGCGCGAAGGACTTGGAAGAGCAATCCAAAGGGCCGCCTGTGAATCCGAAGGAGATGGCGTTTGCCTCACCAAAAGAGGTGATCAAGCGCTTGAGGGCGCTCGGCTATGAGCCGTATTTTGAGCGCGTCTTCGGAAAAGGAGGGCTCACCTACGACAACATGGCCAAGGCGATCGCGGCCTTTGAGCGCACCTTGCTTACGCCGAACAGCCTCTTTGACCGCTTTGCGCGCGGCGAGGCGGATCTTCCGCCTGCGGCCAAGCGCGGCATGAAGAAGGTCGTGGAGATTGGCTGCACGAACTGCCACAACGGGCCGCTTTTCACGAACAACGAATTCATGCCCTTTTATTACGGCGACGATCCGGGCCGCAAGGCGATCACGGGCAAAGAAGAAGACGATCATGTCTTCCGCGTGGCCTCGTGGCGCAATGTGGCGATGACAGCGCCTTATTTCCACGATGGCTCGGTGAAGACGCTGGAAGAGGCCGTGCGCATCATGGCGCGCGTGCAGCTCGGCGTGGAGCTGTCTGATCGCGATGTCGCCGACATCGTCGCGTTTTTGAAGACGCTGACGGGCGAGCCGCCCAAGGTGGAGGTGCCGCGCTTGCCGCGACCTGCCGGGGTGGCCCCCGACTATCGCGACTGATCCACGAGCTCGGCCACGCAAAAAGGCACGGGGGATTCCCCGTGCCTTTTTGCATAAGGGTGCTCGGCGCCTCGCTTGCGCAAGTGTTGGCGCTAGCATCGCGCGCATGGGGAAATGGGCGCTGATTACCGGCACGAGCTCAGGGCTTGGCCTTGGGCTTGCTGAAGAGCTTGCCGCGCGCGGCTGGCAAGTGCTTGGGCTTGCACGCAGGCCCTGTCCGGTTCCCGATGTGCGCCATCGCCAGGTGGATCTCACGGATGAACAGGCCACGAAAGCGGCGCTTGAGGAGTTGCTCGCCGATGTGCGTAAGCTGGATCTCGTCGTGCTCAATGCTGGCGTGCTTGGGCGCATCGCACCGATGCAGGAGCTGTCCCTGGACGAATGCCGCGCGGTGATGGAGATCAATCTCTGGGCGAACAAGACCGTGATGGACGCGCTTTACCAGTGGGGACGGCCGATCCGTCAGGTGCTCATGATCTCCTCAGGCGCTTCCCGGCTCGGCAACCGCGGCTGGGGCGCCTATTCGCTGTCCAAGGCCGCGCTCAACATGTTGGCAAGGCTTTATGCGCATGAGTTTCCGGGCACACACATCGCCGCGCTTGCCCCCGGCATCATTGACACACCGATGATGCGCAAGCTGCTTGCCCGCTACGATCCCAACGAGTTTCCGGCGCTCAGACGCCTGCATGAGGCCTTTGGCACGCCTGCGATGCCTTCCCCGCGCGAGGCCGCGCGGCGCGTGCTTGCGGTGCTAAAGGAGATCAAAAAGCGCCCAAGCGGCGAGTTCGTGGATCTGCGCGAGCTTTTGGATCCCGAAGCCTATCGCGCGCTTTACGGCGCGCGCGCCTAAAGGGCCGCGCATCGCTTTTTGCAGCTTGTGCGATCCGCCTTGCATTTCGGAAGCAGATGCCCATAATGCGGCGCGGGTCGTTAGCTCAACTGGTAGAGCAGCGGACTCTTAATCCGCGGGTTCAGGGTTCGAGTCCCTGACGACCCACCAGCTTGAAGCCCCCGACGCCGCGCATTGCGTCGGGGGCTTTTTTCGTGCGCCGTGTTGCCACTTATGTCGTTCGCACTAGCTTGCGCAGCGTTTCCAGCAAGGAGGAGGCTCGCATTGACCATGCAGGTGCAAGTGGAACGAAAAGGCGCGCACGAGTTTGAGGTCGTCGTGCGCGTGCCTTACGAAGAATACGCGCGCGAAGTGGAAGCCGCGCTGCGGCGTTTGCAAAAGCGCGTGCAACTTCCCGGTTTTCGGCGCGGTCGCGCGCCGGTGGCTCTTCTGCGCAAGCAGTTTGCGCATGAGGCGCATGAAGACGCCGTGGACGCGCTGGTGCAGCGCTATGCAGAAAAGGCGCTTGCGCAATCCAAGCTGGCGCCCGTGGTGCGTCCGCTCGTGACGGCTGCCGAAGCACCGGCGCCGAATGAGGACTTCGTGTTTCGCATGCAGGTGGCCGAGTGGCCGCGCGTGGAGCTGAAACCCCTTTCCGAGATCACGATCGCGCCCGTGCGCGTGGAGGTGCGCAAGGAGGATGTGGAAGAAGCGATCGCGCGCATCCGGCGCGCGCGTCCGATCTTTGCGCCGCAGCCGGATCGGGCCGCTGAGCGTGGCGATCGCGTGAAGCTGGATTTGGAGGTGGAAACCGAAGACGGCATGCCCGTGAAAGAGGCCTCAGGCGAAGGGCTGGAGCTCGTGCTCAATGAGGAGCTGCCGGCCGAGATCGTAGAGGGGCTCGTTGGGGCAAAGGCCGGAGATACGCGCCGCTTCACGATGCAGGCGCCCCAGGATCATCCGCGCCCTGAGCTGCGCGGCAAAACGCTCATCTTCCATGCGAAGGTGCATGAGGTCGCCGTGCCGCGCGAGGCGAAGGACGAGGAAAAGCTTGCCAAGGCGCTTGGCATGGAAGATGCATCGGCATTGCGCGAGCGTGTGCGCGAGGACTTGGAAAAGGAGGTGGAGCGCATCAATCGCGAAGAGGAGATGGCGGCCTTCTGGCGCGCGCTGACCAAGGCGCACGATGTGCAATTGCCGGAGATGCTCGTGCAGGAAGAGGCGCGGGCGCTTTGGCGCGATCTCGTGCGCCGATTGGAAAGTCAAGGGATTTCGCGCGACGATCCGCGCCTGCGCGATCCCGCCTTGCTCATGGATCTGCGGCGCCGCGCGGAAACGGATCTTGTGCGCACGGTTTTGATGCAGGAGATCGTGAAGGCCGGCGAGATCACGGTGGACGATGAAGAAGTGGAACAAGAAATAGAAGCGATGGCGGCAAGGTTTCCCGAAAACCAGCGCGAGGAAGCAAAGCGCGCGCTGGGCCAAGGCGAGCAGCGCGAGCGCATTCGCGCGGAGATAGAGGTGCAAAAGGCGATCAAATGGGCGCTTTCCCAAGTGCGCCGGGAAGAGGGACGCACGCTTTCGCTTGCCGAGTGGGAAGCCGAGCGCAAGGCTAGCGAGGGCAAGGAGGAGCCATGAGCGTGCTCGTGCCCTATGTCATTGAACAGACGCCGCGCGGAGAGCGCGCCTACGACATCTACTCGCGGCTGCTCAAGGAGCGCATCGTCTTTCTCAACGGCCCCATTGACGATCAGGTGGCCAATCTCATCGTCGCTCAGCTCTTGTTTTTGGAGGCGGAGGCGCCTGAGAAGGACATTTACCTTTACATCAACTCACCTGGCGGCTATGTGACCTCGGGGCTTGCGATTTACGATACGATGCAATACATCCGCCCGGATGTGGTGACGCTGTGCGTGGGCCAGGCGGCGAGCATGGCCGCGCACCTGCTTGCTGCGGGTGCCAAGGGCAAGCGCTATGCGCTCGCCAATGCGCGCATCATGATCCATCAGCCCATCGGCGGCTTTCAGGGCCAGGCGACGGACATTGAGATCCATGCACGCGAGATTCTCAGGCTCAAAGAGCGCTTGAACCGCATCCTCGCCGACCATACGGGACAACCAGTGGAGAAAGTGGCCGAGGACATGGAACGCGACTTTTTCCTCTCCGCCGAGGAGGCCAAGGACTACGGGCTCGTGGATCGCGTGCTGACGACCCGCGAAGAGGCTCATGGAGGCGCCCATGGGAAGAAGTGATGGACTTTTGCATTGCTCGTTCTGCGGAAAATCACAGAAAGAGGTGCGCAAGCTCATTGCAGGCCCCGATGTGTTCATCTGCAACGAGTGCGTGGAGCTCTGCAACGAGATCATTGAAGAGGAGACGCTTGGGGAAGCGCGCAAGCGCAGGCCCAAGGCCCTGCGTTCGCCGCGTGAGATCAAGCAGTTTTTGGATGAATATGTGATTGGCCAGGAGCGTGCCAAAAAGCTGCTTTCGGTGGCCGTCTATAACCACTACAAGCGCATTCGCCACAATCCGAAGGGCGGGGTGGAGATCCAAAAGTCCAATGTGCTGCTCATCGGGCCTACGGGTTCAGGAAAAACCCTGCTTGCGCAAACGCTGGCCAAGGCCTTTGATGTGCCCTTTGTGATCGCCGATGCGACGACGCTCACGGAAGCGGGCTATGTCGGCGAGGATGTGGAGAACATCATCGCCAAGCTCTTGCAGGCCGCCGATTACGATGTGGAGCGTGCGCAGCAGGGAATCGTCTATATTGACGAGGTGGACAAGCTCTCGCGCAAGTCGGAGTCGCCGTCCATCACGCGCGATGTTTCGGGCGAGGGCGTGCAGCAGGCGCTTCTCAAGCTCATTGAGGGCACGATCGCCAATGTGCCGCCCGCAGGGGGGCGCAAGCACCCGCAGCAGGAGTTCATCCAAGTGGATACGACGAACATCCTCTTCATTTTGGGTGGCGCATTTGCAGGGCTTGAGAAGATCATTGAGCAAAGGCTGGATACGCATGGCGGCATCGGCTTTGCGGCGGATGTTCGGCCTGCGAAAGAGCGTGCGATCGGCGAGGTGCTGCAACATGTGGAGCCCGATGACCTCATCAAGTATGGGCTTATCCCAGAGCTTGTGGGCCGCGCGCCCGCGATTGCCACATTGGATGCGTTGGATCGCGAGGCGCTCAGGCGCATCCTCACCGAGCCTAAGAACGCGCTCGTCAAGCAATATCAGGCACTGCTGCGCTATGACGGCATTGATTTGGAGTTCACGGACGATGCCTTGGATGCGATTGCGGACAAGGCCCTTGCGCGCAACACGGGCGCGCGGGGCTTGCGCGCGATCATGGAAGAGGTGATGCTGGACATCATGTTTGAGGCGCCGACGATGGAGAATGTGAAGAAAATCGTGATCAACCGCGATGTGGTGGAGGGCCGTAGCGAGCCGATTCGCGTGCTCGCAGGCCCGGATTCGGACGCCTCGCGCGCAAGCGGCTGAGCGCAGTCGCCGGCCTGAACGCAGCAAAGGAGGAAACGCATGGCCGAGTGGAGGAAGCGGCGCATGAGCGTGCGCACGGGCGAGCATGCACGCGCATCCACGCTTCCCGTGCTCGCGCTGCGCGACATCGTCGTGTTTCCGCACATGATCGCGCCCTTGTTCGTGGGGCGCGAGAAATCGGTGGCGGCGCTGGAAGCCGCGATGCGCGGCGATCGCCGCATTTTGCTGCTCGCGCAGCGCAAGCCCGATGTGGACGATCCCACGCGGGAAGACCTCTACGAAGTCGGCACGATCGGCCACATCGTGCAACTGCTGCGCCTTCCCGATGACACGATCAAGGTGCTCGTGGAGGGCGAGCTGCGCGCGCGCGTGCTGCACCTGCGCGAGGAAGAGGGCATGCTCGTGGCCGATTGGGTGCCGTTGCACGATGAGCCGCATGACGAGCGCGAGCTTGCGGCGGCGGCGCGCGCGCTTGTCGCACGCTTTGAGGAGTATGTGAAGCTCAACAAGAAGGTGCCGCCTGAGGCCGTGGCCTCGGTGACGGCCTTGGACGATCCCGCCAAGATCGTGGATACGGTGGCCATGCACATGGGGCTTTCGGTCGCCGATCGCCAGGAGCTTTTGGAAACCCCCTCGCTTTTGGCACGCATTGAAAAGCTTTACGCGCACTTGGAGCGCGAGATGGAGCTTTTGGAGATTGATCAGCGCATCCGCGCGCGCGTAAAGCAACAGATGGAGAAAAGCCAGCGCGAGTATTACCTCACCGAGCAGATGAAGGCGATCCAAAAGGAGCTTGGCGAGGCGGACTTTGAGGCCGAGCTGGATGAGCTTGCCAAAAAGATCGCCGCGGCGGGCATGCCGAAGCAGGTGCGTGAAAAGGCCGAGGCGGAGCTAAGAAGGCTTCGGCAAATGCAGCCGATGAGCCCTGAGGCGACGGTTGCGCGCACCTACTTGGAGTGGCTCATTGAGGTGCCTTGGAAGAAGCGCACGCGTATTTCGCGCGATCTTGCGCGCGCCGAGCGCATTTTGAATGCCGAGCACTATGGCCTTGCGAAGGTCAAGGAGCGCATTTTGGAGCACTTGGCCGTGATGCGGCTCGTGCGCAAGATGAAAGGGCCGATCCTCTGCTTCGTCGGGCCGCCAGGCGTGGGCAAAACCTCGCTTGCGCGCTCCATCGCCAAGGCCACGAACCGGCGCTTTGTGCGCATCAGCTTGGGCGGCGTGCGCGATGAGGCCGAGATCCGCGGCCATCGCCGCACCTACATCGGCGCCTTGCCCGGCAAGATCATTCAAGCCATGCGCCGCGCGGGCGTGAAGAATCCGCTCATGCTTTTGGATGAGATTGACAAGCTCGGCATGGACTTTCGCGGCGATCCGGCCTCGGCGCTGCTTGAGGT
>WFOX01000255.1 GCA_015487905.1 Mariprofundales bacterium | reverse complement strand
CGGCAAGCGCTTGCGTGCAAGCGCGCATGATCAACTCGGGACAGACCTGCATCGCCGCCAAGCGCTGGATCGTCGTGGAAGCCGTCTATGCGCGCTTTGCCGAACTCGTGGCCGAGGCCATGCGCGCATTGCGCGCAGGCGACCCCATGGATGCGCACACGGACATCGGCCCGCTTGCGCGCGCGGACTTGCGCGACAAGCTCGCTTCTCAAGTGGAGCGCAGCCTCGCCGCCGGCGCAAAGCTTCTCTTTCAAGGTGAAGCGCCGCGTCAAGGATACTTCTTCCCGCCCACCCTGCTTGGTGAGGTCAAGCCGGGCATGCCCGCGTTTGAGGAAGAAATCTTCGGCCCCGTGGCCTCGCTCGTGCGCGCCAAAGACGAGGCGGACGCGATTCGGCTTGCCAATGCCTCCGCCTTTGGGCTTGGCGCCGGCGTGTTCAGCCGCAATGAAGAACGCGCCTTGCGCGTGGCGCATGAGCTTGCGGCCGGCAATGTGGGGGTGAATCGCTTCGTCGTTTCCGATCCGCGCGTGCCGTTCGGCGGCGTGAAGGCCAGCGGCTTCGGCCGCGAACTCGGCCCGGAAGGCGTGCACGCGTTTGTGAATGTGAAGACGATCCTGCTTCCCTGACCCAGGCCGAAGATTTGAAAAACGCGAAAAGTTTGCGAAGATTTCCTCATCTTTCCGATTTTTGCTATTCTTACGAGCGCAAGCGGCGCAGATCGCGCCCAGATTGATGCAAGGAGGAAGAAGATGGATCGCGAATGGCTTTCGGTGGAGATTCGCTCAGGCGCTGTGGACAAGCAGCGCGTGGATGCGGTCGTCGTGCCGATGCTTGCAGGCCGCGTGCTTACGGAAAGCGGCGAGCGACTGCGTGCCGAGGGGCATCCCGCGCGCGAGGTGATCCGCAGCTTTTTGCGGCGCATGGACATCACGGGCGAGTTCGGCGAGATCGCGGTGCTCTATCAAGTGCCCGGCACATTTGCGGATCGGCTCGTCTTCGTGGGTGCGGGCGATGCGCGCAAGCTTTCGCTTACGCGCCTGCGCGAGCTTTCCGCGCGTGTCGCGCGTTGGCTGGACGCAAGCGGCGCGCGTGAGGCGGCCGTGTATCTCGCGGAGCTGGATGTGCGCGGTGCGACGATTGAAGCGCGCCTGCGCGCGATTGCAGAAGGCGCCTGGCTCGGATTGTATCGCTTTGATCGTTACAAGAGCGAGCCCAAGCGTCCGCACCGCCCATTGCGCAGCCTTTATGCGATGGCGCCTTCGCGGCGCTTCATCCGCCGCACCGAGCCTGAGCTGCGGCTTGCGGAAGCGGCCTGCAAAGGCGTGTGGTGGGCGCGCGATCTCGCCAACGAGCCCGCCAATGTCTGCACGCCGAGCTGGCTTGCCGCGCGCGCCGAGGAGCTTGCCTCTTCGCGCACGCAGGTGGAGGTCTGGGACAAGGCGCGGCTGGAGAAGGAAAACATGGCCGGCATTCTTGCCGTGGCGCGCGGCTCGCACGAAGAACCGCGCATGATCATCATCCGCCACCAAGCGGACGAACGCGCGCCCACGGTGGCGCTCGTCGGCAAAGGACTCACCTTTGACTCGGGCGGCGTGTGTGTCAAACCCGCCAAGGGCATGGACGAGATGAAGTTTGACATGTGCGGCGCTGCGGCCGTGCTTGGCATCGTGCGCGCCGTGCAGGAAGCCGATCTTCCCGTGAACCTCATCGGCGTGATCGGCGCCACCGAGAACATGATGGGCGGCGGCGCCTACAAGCCCGGCGACATCATCAAGACCGCTGCGGGCGTGAGCGTAGAAGTCGTCAATACGGATGCCGAGGGCCGCATCGTGCTCGCCGATGCCCTGCACTACGCCGCGCAGCAACATCCCGATGCGATCGTGGATCTTGCCACACTCACGGGCGCTTGTGTCGTGGCGCTCGGCGATCAGGCCTCGGGATTGATGGGCAACGATCAGGCGCTTGTGCGCGCGCTCAGGCGCGCGGGTGAGGCCACGGACGATCGCGCCTGGCCCTTGCCGATGTATGACGAATACCAAGAAAAGATCAAAAGCGACATCGCCGACATCAAAAACATCGGCGACGGCGGCGCCGGCCCCATCACCGCGGCTTGCTTCCTGTCGCGCTTCGTGGGCCGCCACCGTTGGGCGCATCTGGACATCGCGGGCACGGCTTGGACAACGCGCGACAAGCCGCTTGCGCGCAAGGGCGCCACAGGCGCAGGCGTGCGTCTCATCGTGGAATACCTCGCCCGCTTGCGATAACGACGCGGTTTATCCACCAAAGCCGCATCCCGCTTGCCAAAAACGCGGAAAGCGCTGCGATAACAAGCGCTTTCCGCGTTTTTCACATAACCTCTTGATACACAAAGGTTTTTTAGACTGCCTATTTTATAGGCAAACACGAAGGAAGCCGCAACGGCTTGTAGATGAAGCGCTTTTCAGATCTTCATCCACAGAGTTTTCCACAGCTTGCGTGCAAAACTCCTAGGGCTTGTGCGGCGCGCGCCCAAGCAGCCTGCGCGTGCAGGCAAGGCGGGTGCGATGCGCATCCAGCGCGCGCAGGTCTTCGTGCAGGGCTTGCATGCGGGCGGTAAGCAGTCGCAAGAGCTTGCGCACGCGCAGATGAGCCTGTTCCAGCTCTCTCCGGCTGCGCGGCGGATCGGCCCGAAGCTGTTCGCGCAAGGCCTCGGCGGCGCGCAGCACCTCCTCGTCGCGCTTGTCGGCCAGCGCTTGCACAAGCCGTGCGGCAGCGGCTTCCCAGCTCATGCGGAGACGGCCCCGGCGAGCTGCGCGGCCTGCGCGTGGGCATGCGCAAGCGCTTCGCTGCGCCGACGCTCCGCAAGCTCGTCCCAAGCCGAGCGCAGCACGCCCACGATTTGCAAGGCTTCGTCCACGGCCTCGGTGGAGGCGCTGCAAAGGCCGTTGGCGAGGCGATTCATGAGATACGCATAGAGAGCGGCCAAGTTGTGCGCGATCTCGCCGCCGCGCTCCATGTCCAGGCTGCTTGCGAGCTCCACGAGCGCCTCCATCGCGCGCGCGGTTTGCTCCGCTTCGCGCTGCAAGTCGCCCGCCAGGATCGCCTCGCGAGCTGCGGTGAGCGCTTGCGTAAGGGCCGTATAGGTGAGTCGCACAAGCTCCAGCTTGTCCGCGCTTTCCACTTGGCTTTGGCGATAGCTTCTTGCCGCTTCCATGGCCGCCCTCCTTTTTGGTTTCGTCTCAGTTTGTGTATCGGCGTGGCAGCAGCCGACTTGAGACGCGCAGCGCGCTAGGGTTCGCGCGAAGGAGGTTGATGATGGGGGATTGGAAGGAAGAGGCCCTTGCCTATCACCGTGAACCTGTGCCCGGCAAGATCGCGATCCGCACGACAAAGCCCTGTCTTACGCAGCGCGATCTTTCGCTTGCCTACACGCCGGGCGTGGCTTGGCCCTGCCGCGAGATCGCGCGCGATCCCGCGCTTGCCGAGGAATACACGGCGCGCGGCAACCTCGTCGCGGTCGTGACAAACGGCACGGCGGTGCTGGGGCTGGGCGATATCGGGCCTTTGGCCGGCAAGCCCGTCATGGAAGGCAAGG
>WFOX01000254.1 GCA_015487905.1 Mariprofundales bacterium | reverse complement strand
CGGCCTGGCCAAGGGCATAGAGGATCGCGACCTTACGCAAACGGGCATGGCGCTCGGTGCGTTTCTTTACACGCCGCCGGAGCAGGTGCGCGGCGAGCGGCCGCAGCCCGCCACCGACCTATACGCATTCGGCTGCGTGCTCTTTGAAATGATCGCCGGCCGCCCCCCTTTCCTTCCCAGCGCAGGCGGCGACTTCGCGCTCATGGAAATGCACCTGCACACGCCTCCGCCTAGGCTGGATGCATTCGCGCCTGATGTGCCTGCCGCGCTCGTGGAGCTCGTGGATGGGCTGTTGCGCAAAGACCCGCAAGCCCGCCCGACACTTGCGCAGACCCGCACAACCCTCGCCACGCTTGCGCCTGCACCCACGCCGCCTGCACTGCCAGCGGGGGCTGCGCGCTATTCCGACCTCATCTCAGACAAGCAAAGCGATGCGCATACGGTGCCCACGCGCACGCAGCGCCTTGCGCCGCACACATTGTATTGGGCGATCAGCGAGTTTTTGCACGCACCGGCTCCACCGGAAAAGCTGCTGCTAGCCCCCCCTGATCTTTCCGAGACCACGCTTGCGCGCGCGCGAAGATGGATAAGCTGCATCCCCAAGCCGCCGCAAGCGCTTATAAGCATCTGGAAGGATGCCTGCGCGGATGCATCCCCGTCCGCGCAGGCGCTCGCCACTGCCTTGCAAGAATCGCCCCCCTTGCAGGAAGCGGCGCAGCGCCTTGCGCGCGCATGGCAGGCCGCCGAACTCCCGCTTCCCGTTGCCATTGCGCGCATCGGCGCCTTCCGCGTGATGGACTTTTTGCTCGTGCAGGCCCTTGTGCCGCCCACGCCGCCTGCGCGCGCGCGTGCGATGCGCGGGCTTGCGCTGCACCTTCTCGGCATCGCCACGATCGCCCGCGCGCTTGCGGTCAGCAGCGCAGCCGTGGCCGAAGCGCTTGCGGGCGCATTGGGGCTTGCGCACGACATCGGCAAGCTTGCGCTCGTTGCCGCGACAGACGATGCGGCCTGGGAGGACTTCTGCATGCGCATCGCGCAAAAACCGGCGCTTGCCGCGGAATGGGAAGCCTTCGGCTGCTCGCATCTGGATGTGGGCATGCTTGCGGCCGTGGCCATAGACGCGCCGCAACCCGTGCGCCGCTGGCTTTTCTACCACCATCATCCCGAAGGGACGCCGCCCAGCGCCTGGCCCGTGGAGGCGCAACCCTTGCTTATGCTGCTGCACACAAGCCACCTCGTGCTGCAAGCCATGATGAAAGACACGCAAGAACTTCCCGAGGTCCTCAAGGCCTCGCCGTGGAGCCAGGCCATGCGGCCCTTGCGCGCGGATCATGAGCGCCTGCTGCGGCATCCGCTTGCGCTGCCGCTTGCGGATGAACGCCTGTATGCAAGTCTCGTGGAGGAAACGGCGCGCGTGCTGCAACGCGCCAACGAGGCATTGCGGCTTTAGCGCAGCCTGAGCACCTCTTCGCGCTCGGGGCCTGTGGAAACCCAGCGCACGGGCGCACCGACAAGCTCCCCAACGCGCTGCAAAAACGCGCGCGCAGCAGGAGGAAGCTGGGCGGCATCGTGCACGCCCGCTGTGGCGGTATCCCATCCCGCAAGCGTTTCATAGACGGGGCGGCAGCGCGCAAGCGCTGCGGGATCCGCGGGCGGCAGCAGCAATTGCTTGCCGTCCAACTCGTAAGCCGTGCAAATCTTGATCTCCGCAAGTCCGTCCAGCACATCCAGCTTCGTGAGCGCAAGCGCGGTCAGCCCTCCGACCTCCACGGCATAGCGCACGACGACGGCGTCAAACCAACCCGTGCGACGCGGCCGCCCCGTGGTGGAGCCGAACTCCTGCCCGCGCTCCGCCAAGTGTCGGCCTATGGGATCCAGCAAGCGCTCGCCATCATAAAGCTCGGTCGGAAACGGGCCTGCGCCGACGCGCGTCGTATAGGCCTTGCAAATCCCCACCGCTTCATGAATGGCCAAGGGCCCCACCCCCGTGCCGATGGCCGCAGCCGCAGCCACGGTATTGGATGAGGTCACGAAGGGATAGGTGCCGTGATCCAGATCCAAGAGGGCGCCTTGCGCGCCTTCAAACAACACGCTTGCGCCGCGCCGCATGCGCGCACGCAGCCAGGCGCCGGCATCGCCCACGAACCGCGAAAGCCATCCGCGCGCCACCTCCAAGGCCTCTTCCACGCTTTCCCGCGGCACGGGCTGCGCCTGAAACCAATGCTCTAGCAAGAAGTTCGCAAAGCGCCAGTTTTCCCACACGCGCGCAATGCCCTCAGGGCTTGCAAGATCGCAAAAGCGCACGCCGCGCCTTGCGGCCTTGTCCTCATAAGCGGGACCGATGCCGCGGCAAGTCGTGCCGATCTTGTCCCCTTTTGCGCGCGCTTCGCGCGCCCGATCCAAGGCCTCGTGATAGGGAAAGATCAAATGGCAACGCTCGGAGATCAAAAGCCGCGCCTGCCAATCCACGCCCACGCGATCCAGCTCGCGCAACTCTTCAGCCAGCCGCAAGGGCGAAACCACGCAGCCGGAGCCGATCACGCAATGCACATCCTCGTGCAAAATGCCCGAGGGGACATGGTGCAGCACGATGCGCTCGTCGCCCACGACGAGCGTGTGCCCCGCATTGGGACCGCCTTGGAAACGCGCCACGATGCTCGTGCGCGCGGCCAGCCAATCCACGAACTTGCCCTTGCCCTCATCGCCCCATTGTGCGCCGACGGCGACGATGTTCGTCATGATGCGGCCTCCGCGCTTGCAGCAAGCCAGTCCCAAAGATCCAACGAAAGGCCCACGGCCGGCATCGGCCGACCGAGCGCCTGCATCAGCGCGTCATAACGCCCGCCGTGCAACAGCGCGCGCCCAAAGCCCCGTGCAAAGCCCTCAAACACGATGCCGTCGTGATAAAGAAAGCGCGGCACAAGCGCGGGATCCACGCGCACCTGCACCTTCGGCACGGCCCGGGCCACCTCTTCCGCGCGGGCAAGAAGCTCACGCGCGGCCTCCCCAAGCGCATCCTCGCGCGCCGCGGCCTTTGCAAGCCAGGCCTCGTCCGCAGCAAGCAGCGCCACCACGCTGCCGCGCGGCAGGCCTGCTTCGCGCTCCAACTCCGCCGCATCCGCAGGCGAGCGGCGCTGCAACACCTCGGCCCAACGCGCAAACGGCACGCGCCCTTGGGCCACGAGCGCGCGCAAAAGGCCCAAATGGCCGAGCACAAGCACGGGTTCGTTCCATTCCCCGATCGCAAGCGCGTGCGCGGCAAGCTCCAAAATCTCGCGATCGGCCTTAGCGCGCGCGCCGCCGAAGCGTTCCGCGCCCACCTGCCATTGCTCGCGCCGCCCGTCAGGCGCCACCGGATGCGCGGCCAAGGTCGGCCCGGAATAAAACACGCGCGCCTCTTGCGTATTGGGAAGCCGTGCTGCCACGAAGCGCGCCGCAAGCGGGGTGAAATCCGCGCGGATGGCCACGGGGCCGCCGCCCTCGGGATCGGAAAAGACGATGGTGTGGTGCGCAAGCCGCGGCGCACGCGCGGCATTGACGAGCTCCGGTCGCTGCAAAAGCGCGGGAATGAACTCCACGAAGTCGCGCGCCGCGAACAAGGTGCGCAGCCGCCCCTCCATCCAGCGCAGGCGCAGCGCGTCCTCGCCGAAGGCCTCAGGCATGCCCGGCACGGGCGCAAGCTCGCGAATCACATCAAAACCCGGCTAGCCCAACGAGATACGACGCACGCGCAAGATGTCCGGCAGCGCCGCGATCTTGGCAAGCACCTCTTCCGAGGGCGCGGCATCCACGCGCACGAGCGCCACCGCCTCTCCGCCCGGCGCGCGCCTTCCCAAGCGGAAGTCCGCGATGTTGATGCCGGCCTCTGCCAGCGCGCGCCCGACATCGGCGATGACACCTGGACGATCGCGATTGCGGATGAAGACGATCTCGCCCTCCGGCGCAGCCTCCAGCTCGCAGCCGTCCACGAGCACGATGCGCGGGCGCACGCCGTCAAACAGCGCGCCCGCGACCTCTATCGCGCCGCCGTCGCCTTCTACGGAAAGCCGCACGAGCGAGCGAAACGAGCCCGATTCCTCGCGCGCCGTTTCCTCCACGACAATGCCGCGCTCGCGCGCGATCATCGGCGCATTCACGGCATTGACCTCGTCCATGACGCCCTGCAAAAGCCCGCAAAGCAGCTCATGCACGACGAGCCGCCGCTGGATGCGCGCGGCATCCCCCTCCAATGCGATGCGCACGCGCGCATAGCCCGGGCCCAGCGCTTCGCCCGCAAAGCGCCCGAGCGCGCGCGCAAGGCGCAAAAACGGCGCGAGCCTGCGCCGCTCCTCCTCGCTCAACGAGGGCATGTTCACGGCGTTGCGCACAACCCCCAAAAGCAAATAGTCCGCCATCTGCTCGGCGATCTGCACAGCCACATTCTCTTGCGCCTCCACGGTGGAAGCGCCGATGTGCGGCGTGCAGATGCAGTTATCCAGCTGAAGCAGCGGGTGATCCGCAGGCGGCGGCTCGGTTTCATAGACATCCACGGCGGCGGCACGCAGGCGCCCCGTTTGCAGCGCCTTAGCCAGCGCCTTTTCATCCACCACCCCGCCGCGCGCGCAATTGACGAGGATGGCGCCGGGTTTCACATGCGCAAGCAACTTGCCGTTGATCAAATGCCGCGTTTGCGCGGTGAGCGGCACATGCACGGTGATCACATCCGCGCGCTCCACAAGCACTTTTAGGCTTTCCACCTTCTCCACGCCCAAGGCCTCGGCGCGCTCATCCGAAATAAAAGGATCATAGACGATCACCTGCATGCCGAGCCCACGCAGGCGCTCGCAGACGATCGCGCCGATATTGCCCGCGCCGATCACCCCCGCCGTCTTGCCCGTAAGCTCCACGCCCAAAAAGCGCTGCTTTTCCCATTTACCGGCCTTCGTGGAGGCATTGGCCTGCGGGATCATGCGCGCGGCAGCACAGATCATCGCCACCGCAAGCTCCGCCGTCGTCACGGCGTTGCCGTGCGGCGTGTTCATCACGACGATGCCACGCCGCGAGCAGGTTTCCACATCAATGTTGTCCACGCCGATGCCCGCGCGCCCGACGACCTTGAGGCGCTTCGCGCGCGCAAGCAACTCGCCTTTTACCTTCGTCGCCGAGCGCACGGCGATGCCGTCCACATCCTCCACAAGCCTAAGCTTGTCCTCCTCGGACAGCGCCGGCGCATAGATCGCCTCAATGCCGCGCGCGCGAAAGACCTCCAACGCCTTTTCCGAGAGCTTGTCCGCGATCCACACGCGCGGCTTCATGCCACCTCCGGAAGGCGCCTCATGAGCACGCGCTCGGCTGCGGCGACACCGGAACCGAACTGGACGGGATGGCCGAAGCGCGCCAGCGCCATCTCCAGCGCCGCCATCGCAATCACGATGTCAAAGACATCGTAATAGCCGAGATGCGCGATGCGCACGATCTTGCCCTTGAAGCGGTCTTGGCCGCCTGCGAAGGTCACGCCCATCTTATCGCGCAAGTATTTCACGAACGCGCCGCCGGCAATGCCATCGGGAACGAATGCGCCCGTTGCACTCGTCGCCGGCCGCTTGGAGATAAGCCGAAGGCCCAGCGCCTGCACGCCTGCGCGTGCCGCCTCTGCCAAAAGCGCATGCCGCGCAAAGAGCTTGTCCAGGCCCTCTTCCAACATCATGCGCAGCACTTCGTGCAGACCGCGGATCAACGACACCGCAGGCGTCCAAGCCGTCGTGTCCGACCCCTTCGCCTGAGCCTTGCGCTCGGCAAGAAGATCAAAATAAAACCGCCCGCAGCGCGCCCCCTCAGCAAGCCGCCAGTATTTTTCGGAGCAGGCGATCATCGCAAGCCCAGGCGGAAGCATGAAGGCCTTTTGCGAACCTGCGACGACCGCATCCAATCCCCAAGCGTCCATCGGCAGATCCACAACCCCGAGCGCCGTGATCGCATCCACGATGAGCACCGTGTTCTCATGGCGCGCAACGATCTCGGCGATCTCGCGCACGGGATGCTCGGTCGTCGTGGAGGTTTCGGATGCCTGCACGCACACGGCGCGCGCTTCAGGATGCTCGGCAAGCGCCTTTTCAATCGCCGCCGGATCCACGGCCTCGCCCCATTCCACGGCGATCTCCACGGGCACAAGCCCGTGCTTTTGCGCGATCTTGCCCCAGCGCTCGCCGAACTTGCCGCCGTTGACATAGATCACGACATCGCCGGGCGAACACACATTCACAAGCGCTGCCTCCATCGCGCCCGTGCCGCTTGCGGCGAGCAAAATCGGATCTTGTTCGGTTTGGAAGACCTCACGCAGCATCTCGCGCGTCTCTGCAAAAATGCGCGAAAACTGCGGCGTGCGGTGATGGATCATCGGGGCCGCCATCGCAAGCTGCACGCGCTCGGGCACCGCCGTGGGGCCCGGGGAAAGCAGGTAGTGCTTCAGCATCGCTCCTTCTCCGCTTGGGATTCCCAACAAACGCGCAGGGATACTAGGTATCGCCCTCAAGGGGTCAAACCAAGCCCTCGCGCACGGCCGCGGTCAGAAGCAAGAGGGCAAGCGCCACGAGCACCACGCGCAGGGCCGTGCGCGCCGCATCCGGCGCCCGCGTATGCAGGCGCGCGCCTGCGCGTGTGGCTGGCGGCACAAGCAGCGCCACCCCAAGCCACAGCGCCAAAAGATCCGCAGCATACGGCGCAAGCAAGGCCTTCCAGTGCGCAAAGCCGGCCAGCAGATTGAGCGCAAGCGCAAGCAGCGCCATCGCAAAGCCCGCCACAGAGGCCGTGCCCACGGCCGCCGCCAGCGGCGCGCCCATGCGCAGCAAAAGCGGCACAAGCATCGTGCCGCCGCCGATGCCGAGCATGCCGGAGACAAAACCGATCGGCAGCACAAACCACACAAGCCAAGGCCGCGCATGGACACGGCGCGGCCCATTGAGTGTCGCCGCCATCCAGAGATCCAGCGCCGCCATCGCAGCCAGCACCAAGGGGCGCGCGAGCACGAGCGTGCTTGCAAGCCCTGCGCCTGCGCCAAGCACCAGCAACGGCACCACGCGCAGCAAAAGCCGGGGCTGCAAGTGCCCGAGCCTTGCGTGCGCCCAAGCGCCGGCGGCCCCTGTGAGCGCCGTGGCCGTAAGGCTTGCAAACACCGGCACGGCGATCGGTGCATCGGCAAGCCGCCATGCAAACAGCGGCGTATAGACGATGCCGCCGCCTAACCCCCCAAGCCCCGCGAGCAGACCCGCAAGCAGCCCGCCTGCGCAACCGAGCAACACGCTTGCCAGCACGGCGCAACGCTATCGGCGCGCAGGGCCTGCGTCTTTTTGGCTTTGCCGCATTCGCGCCCGGGCATGCCCCTTGCTATGCTTGCGCGCCCATGAAGGAACGCCTGCGCAGCGCCGCTGAGATCGCCGCAAGTCTGCCGCCCGAGACCCCCTCCCCTTGTTTCGTGCTGGACATGCAGCGGCTGCGGCAAAACCTTGCGCGCATTGCGTATGTCTCGGAACAAGCCGATGTGCGCGTGCTGCTTGCGCTCAAAGGCTTTGCGATGTGGCGCGCGTTTGCGCCGATTCGGGAGGTCGCGGCAGGTTGTGCGGCAAGCTCCATTTGGGAAGCCGAGCTTGCGCGCGAAACCTTCGGAGGCGAGGTGCACATCTATGCGCCCGCTTATCGCGCCGATGAGGTGCCAAGCATCCGCGCGCTTTGCGATCATGTCGTCTTCAACTCCCCAAGCCAGCTTGCGCGCTTTGCCGATGCGCTTGCGGGATGCTCGCTTGGCTTGCGCGTGAATCCCGGGCTGCACGAGGTGGAAACCGAGATCTACAACCCCTGTCGGCGCGGCTCGCGGCTGGGCGCGCGCGCCGAGGTGCTCGCCAAAGAACGCACGCGACTTGCGCGCATGGAAGGGCTGCATGCACATGCGCTTTGCGAAAACCTGCACGCTTCCTCCATCCGCCTTGTGGATGCGTTGGAGGCGCACTTTGCGGATTGGCTTGCGCGCGTGGCCTGGGTGAATCTGGGCGGCGGGCATCTCATGACCCATGCGGACTACGATTTGGAGGCTTGGATTGCGCGCCTGCGCGCATTCCGCGCGCGCTGGCCGCTGGAGGCCGTGTATTTGGAGCCGGGCGGCGCGTTCGTCTGGGAGGCGGGCGTGCTCGTGGCCAGCGTGCTGGATGTCGTAGAAACCGATGAACTGCCCGCGGCGATCTTGGACGTCTCGGCCACGGCCCACATGCCGGATGTGCTGGAAATGCCCTATCGGCCCGAGATCGTCGGCGCAGGCGAGCCGCATGAGAAGCCCTACACCTATCGTCTCGGCGGCCCCACATGCTTGGCCGGCGATGAGATCGGCATTTACAGCTTTGACGAGCCGCTTGCCCCGGGTGCGCGGCTTGTGTTTGCCGACATGGCCCATTATACGGTCGTGAAGACGACGATGTTCAACGGCGTGCGCCATCCCGATCTTGCGATTCTGCATGAGGACGGAAGGCTGGAGATCGTGCGCCGTTTCACCTATGCCGATTACAAAGCGCGCATGAGCTAGTCCTTTTTCCGGGCTTGCACGCAGCGCGCGCACATATCAGAACCCCACCATCATGCTCGTTTGGCTGCTGCGCAGGCTGCTTTGGGCATTGCCGACGATCTGGGGCGTGCTCACGCTCGTCTTCGTGCTCGTGCGCGTGGTGCCCGGCGATCCCATAGAGGCGATGCTCGGCGAGCGCGCCTTGCCCGCGGATCGGGCGCGGCTTGCCCATGCGCTCGGGCTGGATCAGCCGCTTTGGGTGCAATATCTGCGCTTTTTCGGCGAGGTGATGACGGGGCGCTGGGGGGTCTCCGTGCAGGATGGGCGGCCTGTGCTTGCGCACCTTGCCGAGCGCCTGCCCGCAACCTTAGAGCTTGCCGCCGCAAGCCTTGCCTTGGCGCTGTGCATCGCAACGCCTCTTGCACTGCTTGCCGCCCGCCGTCGCGGCCGCGCGGCGGACACGCTTGCAAGCGCGCTTTCGCTGGTCGGCGTGTCCATCCCGAACTTTTGGCTCGGGCCGATGCTGATGCTCGTGTTTGCGCTTTGGCTGGGCTGGCTGCCCGTCTCCGGTCGGGAATCGCCAAGCTCCATCGTGCTTCCTGCGCTCACGCTCGGCACGGCGCTGGCCGCCGGACTCATGCGCATGATGCGCGCAAGCCTTTTGGAGGCCGCCGCACACGAGTGCATGCGCACGGCGCGCGCATTCGGCGCAAACGAACGCGAGCTTTGGCTGCGGCACATCGCGCGCCTGGCCGCGCCGCCCGTGATCACGGTCTTCGGGTTGCAAATGGGCGCGCTTTTGGGCGGAGCCGTGATCACTGAGGTCGTGTTTGATTGGCCGGGCGTGGGGGAACTCTTCGTGCATGCCCTTGCCGCACGCGATTTCCCGCTCGTGCAAGGCTGCATGCTTGTGATCGCAGGCGGCTATGTGCTCGCCAATCTTGCCGCCGACTTGTTGGCGCAACTGGCCGATCCGCGCCAGCGCGGGCGACACGGATGAGCCGCACGCTGGCGATCTTGCTTGCGCTTGCGCCTGCCGCGCTCGTGCTTGCAGGTGATGCAGCGGTTTCGCGCGATCCGCTGGCCGTGGATCTTCAGGCCGCGCTGTGCGCGCCCTCAGCCGCGCATCCGTTGGGCTGCGATGCGCTGGGGCGCGATCTGCTTGCGCGGCTGGCCGCAGGCACCAAGCTTTCGCTTGCGATTGCGGGTGCGGTCGTGCTGCTTGCAGGCGCATTCGGCACCTTCGTGGGCTTTGCGGCGGCGCTTGGCGGGCCGCGCATAGACGCACTCATGATGCGCGCAACGGACATCGTGCTTGCGTTTCCGGGGCTTCTGCTCGCGATGGGGCTTGCGGCGGCGCTCGGCCCAGGCCCGGATCGGCTCGTGCTTGCGCTTGCGGCCACGGGCTGGTGCGGCTTTGCGCGCCTTGCGCGCGCGCAAGCGCTTTCGCTGCTCGCAAGCCCGATGCTGGAGGCTGCGCGCGCGCTCGGCTGCCCGCTTTGGCGCATCGGCTTGGTGCATCTATTGCCAAACGCCGCCGCGCCCTTGATCGTGGAAGCGAGCTTCGGGCTTGCCGCCGCCGTGCTCGGCGAAGCGGGGCTTTCGTTTCTGGGGCTGGGCACGCCGCCGCCTGCACCATCCTTGGGTGGCATGATCCGCGAGGGCACGGCCTACTTGCTCGTGCATCCCGTGCTTGCGTTTTGGCCCGGGCTTGTGCTATTCGGGCTTGTGCTTGCCGCCAACCTCTTTGGTGATGCGCTGCGGGATCGCCTGGATGTGAGGGTGCGCGATGTTTGAACATGCCGTGATCGGGCT
>WFOX01000253.1 GCA_015487905.1 Mariprofundales bacterium | reverse complement strand
GTGCTTGGCAAGCCCGTGAAGAACCCCGAAACCATTGCCACGGCCATTCGCATCGGCCATCCGGCCTCGTGGGAGGGGGCGATCCGCGCGCGCGACGAATCCGGCGGGCGCATTGAGGCCGTAAGCGACGAGGAGATCATGCAGGCCTATGGGATGCTTGCAAGCCTGGAAGGCGTGTTTTGCGAACCGGCCTCAGCCGCGAGCGTGGCCGGCGTGATCAAGCTCAACCGCGAAGGCTATTTTCCGGACGGGGCCACGATCGTCTGCACGCTCACGGGGCATGGCCTGAAAGACCCCGATGCGGCGATGCGCGATGCGCCCCGACCCATCACCGTGGAGGCGACCGAGGAGGCTGTGCTACGAGTTCTTGGGGGGTAACTGTGGAAGGAGCCGGGAAGATTAAGGGCAACAGCGACCATTTTCCTATTGCGATATATGAAGATTCGCCTTTTTATAGGAAGAAGTTGTGCATATCATCAAGAAAAATTTGTTCATGCCCTCCTAATCATCTCAACTGCCTTACGCCAAAGGAATGGATAAAGTCTCAACTTGGAGTATGGCGGTTCGCCTATGAGAAAAGAGATATCAGGGACAAGAAACTGCATCCTGCCACGTTTCCTTTGGCGATGGCAAGAAAAGTAATCAGCCTGTTTACCCACGAGGGAGAATTAGTCCTTGATCCATTCGTAGGGAGTGGCACGACACTTGTAGCAGCATGCGAACTTAAAAGAAATGCGGTCGGCTTTGATTTGCAAAGAAAATACATAGATCTCTGTGAAAAGCGCCTCCAAGAAGTAAGGGGGCTGTTTCATGAACCATCTTGCCAGCAAATAGCAATTGAAGATGATGCAATGAATATTCCTATTTATTTGAATAAAGAATCTATATCGCTTGTATGGACATCTCCTCCTTACGCGAATCTTTTGAATAGAGAAAGAAAGAACAAATCAAGAAGGTTCAGGAAGAATGAGCAATATGGAAAAATTGAGCAATATTCTCAAGATCCTCGGGATTTGGGCACTATGACTTTGGAGTCTTATACAAAGAGAATTGGAGACATTTTTGAAAGAATTTTGCCATTGTTGAGACCAAAGGCGCACTGTGTTATTAATGTAGCTGATATGTGGTGGGAAAACAAAAGAATTACTATTCATGTTGCTATCATTGAAGAGCTTCGCGCAAGAGGCTATGAGCTTCGGAATATTATTATATGGGACCGAACAAACATAGTGAATAGAGTGGGCATATTTGGCTGGCCAAGTAACTATATAACGATGGGGACTACATTCGAATACATATTGGATTTCTGGAAACCAGAATAAGATCAATCTGAGAGGGAACGGTTATGCAGGTTATGACAAAAGAAGAGATAATCAGAAAACTTTTAGAGATACGAGAAATGGGATGGGTTCCCAATAAAAGGCCGGGCAACGATGGGGGAGTAGGAAACACTTTAGAGGATCTTTTGGGAATTGAAGAGAATAATCTCCCCATACCAAATGCTGGAGAATGGGAAATAAAAGCACAAAGATTGAATACATCTTCTCTTTTGACATTGTTTCATCTGGAGCCTTCCCCCCGATGCCTCCGCCTTGTTCCAAAAATGCTGTTGCCTAAGTATGGATGGCTGCATGATCAAGCTGGGAAAAAGTATCCAGAAGATGAAAGGAGTTTCCGGCAGACAATAACGGCGGTGCGATATACTGATAGAGGCTTTCGTCTTTTCGTGGAAGAAGAACGGGTTGTAGTTAGTTTCTCTTATGAGCATGTGGATAAAGAAAGGCATGCGGAATGGTTGGACAAGATCAAAGAGGATGTAGGTCTCGGAGAATTATCCCCTCAACCATATTGGGGGATAGATGAGCTGTGTAGTAAAGCTGGCACGAAATTACACAATTGTTTTTTAGTGCTAGCTAAAACAAAGAGAATTGAAGGGAAAACATACTACTGGTATTGCAAGATCATGATGTTAGAGAAGTTCTCTAGAAGAAAGTTTGTCGAAGCTATAAAGAATGGAATAATAAGGGTGGATTTTGACGCTCGGACAGGCCATAATCATGGCACTAAATTTAGGATGTATGAAAGGGATCTCCCAAGCCTTTACGAGAGAGTAAAGATTATCGCATCCTGCTGAAAGATAATGAAAACTTTAGAAAGCAAGCCAGCTTGGGTCATCAAAGTCCAGCTCAAGCTCCAACTCGTCGTCGGCAAGCCGAAACTCGGCATGCGTAAGCTCAAGCTCCGCGCCTGCGAGTTCCTCCAGCGTCTCTTTTACGGCCTGCTGCAGCTTGACCGGCGCAAGCGCTGCAAAGGTGGAAAAGAGGTCTTCCAACTCCGGGTCGCTCCAATCCAGCGTGAAGCGCACTTGTAAGGTGTTTGGGCTGATTGCAAAAGCGTAATGGACGAGATGCACAGGGCTTCCTGCAAGCCGCTCCACGGCGCGGCGCACGGCCTCCACGAGCTTGCGGGGCGGGATGTGGGCAAGCGTTTCCATGGGTGGTTTGTGCTGGCCGGGCTGGGGAAAGGCTCCATCCATTGCTACACTCCTGCGCGCGCAGGCTGCGCGGGGATTTGCCGCCCCCCATGCTGGGAAGGCGAACAAGACCATGCAAGCCGCAGGCCAAAAAGGAGGGGAAGAATGCAGGATGCAGCGTGGTGGGAAGCGAAGTATCAACGCGGCGAGGACGGTTGGGAGCGCGGCGCGCCAAACCCGGCGCTGCTGCAATGGGTGGATCAGGGGCTGCTTGCGCCCGGGGCGCAGGTGCTCGTGCCGGGCTGCGGGCGCGGTCATGAGGTCGTGGAGCTCGCCAAAAGGGGCTTTGCGGTGGTGGGCATTGATTTTGCGCCCTCGGCCGTGCAGGCGCTGCGCGCGCGGCTTGCGCAAGAGGGCCTTGCCGCCGAGGTCGTAGAAAGCGATCTTTTTGCGTTTCAAGAAGGGCCGTTTGATGCGATTTACGAACAAACCTGCCTTTGCGCATTGGATCCCGCACGCTGGACGGATTACGAGCGCTGGCTTTTTGCACGCCTGCGCCCAGGCGGGCTTTTGCTGGCGTTGTTTATGCAAACGGGGGCGGAGGGCGGCCCGCCGTTTCATTGCGATCTCTTGGCCATGCGCCGGCTGTTTGCCGAGGAGCGCTGGGAATGGCCTGCTTCCCCGCCGCTCTTTTCCCCGCACCCAAGCGGCCGCTTTGAGCTTGGCTTTGCGCTGCGCAGAAAGGCGGCGAGCTAGCGCAGCAAAGAAGGGGCAAGCTGGCGCAATGCTTCCATAGTCGCGATGCCTGCGGCCGTGGAGAGATTCAACGAACGCACGGGCGCATCCGTGCGCATTGGGATGCGCACTTGGGCGTGCGCGGCCGCAAGCTCTTCTTCCGCAAGCCCTGTCGTCTCAGGGCCGAAGACGAGCACATCGCCTTGTGCAAAGCGAAAGTCCCAAAGCCGGATGGCGCCGCGCGTGGTTAGCGCCACAAGCCGCCTGCCGGCCACGGCCCGCAAAAACGCTTGCCAATCCGCATGCACGATCACATCCACAAGCGGCCAATAGTCCAATCCGGCGCGCTTGAGATGCCGATCGTCCAGCGAAAAGCCCAAGGGTTGCACGAGGTGCAACCGCAATCCCGTGCAGGCGCAAAGCCGCGCCACATTGCCCGTGTTGGGCGGGATTTGCGGTCGCACGAGCGCGACCGCAACGGGCGGCTCAGATCGTCGCGCGGATGAACTCCACGAGCTTGGCCTTGGGCACGGCGCCGACCTTCGTGCCCTGCACCTCGCCGTCCTTGAAGATCATGAGCGTCGGAATGCCGCGCACGCCATAGCGCGCGGGCGTGTTCGGATTCTCATCCACATTGAGCTTGGCGATCACGATCTCGTCGCCCATTTCCTCGGCGACCTCTTCCAGCACGGGCGCGATCATGCGGCACGGGCCGCACCAGGGCGCCCAGAAATCCACGAGCACGGGCTTCGGGTTCTTGAGCACATCGTTCTCAAAGCTCGCGTCCGTGACCTGAATGATCTTCTCCGACATGGTCGCTCCTTGCTACTGGGTGTGCAAAACGGGGGCGACGATAGGCTTCGCGCACGGAGGCGTCAACATGGCCCAGACACTTGCCGAGATCATCCGTGCCGAGATCCGCGCCCGCGGCGGCTGGCTGTCCTTTGACCGCTTCATGGAGCTTGCGCTCTATGCGCCCGGGCTTGGCTATTACGAGCGGCAGGAACCCTTCGGCGAAGCGGGCGACTTCATCACCGCGCCGATGCTTGGCGATCTCTTTGCGCGCGCGCTTGCGGATACCATTGAGGCCGCCTGGCGGGCGCTCGGCGCTCCGCGCGATTGGCTGCTCGTGGAGCAAGGCGGCGGCGAAGGCGCGCTGCTTGCCCAGGTGCTCGCGCTTTTGGACGGGCTGGCGCCGCCTTCCGTCTATGCCGTGGAAAAAAGCGCGCGATTGCGCAGCCGCCAGCAGGCGCGCTTCGGCGAAGCAGTGCGGGTCGTGGCGGCACCCGAAGAGGTGCCTGCGCACGATGCCGTCGTTTGGTTCAGCAATGAGCTTGTGGATGCCTTTCCCGTGCGCGTGCTGGAAAAGCGGCAAGGAAAGCTTCGGGCGCGCGGCGTGGTGGAACGAGGCGAAGGCTTCGGTTGGGCGCTGGGCGATGATGTGGCGCCGCCGCAAACGGCGAAGGCGCAGGCCGACGCATGGCCGGAGGGGTATCTCGCCGAGGAGCGCGCGCGCGAGGTGGAGATCTGGCGGGCGCAGCTTGCGCAAGCCATCCGCCGCGGCATCGTCATCACCGTGGATTACGGCTACTTGGCGAGTGAGCTTTACCGGCCTACGCGTGCGGGCGGCACGCTTGCCGCCCATCGCGGCCATGTGCGCACGGACGATGTGCTTACGGAGCCAGGCGCGCAGGACATCACGGCGCATGTGGATTTCACGCAGCTTGCGCTTGCGGCTGAACAGGCGGGCTTTGCGCCGCAGCTTTTTACAAGCCAGGGCGCGTGGATTGCGCATGCGCCGCGCGTGCAGGCGCGGCTTGCCGAGGCGGCGGCAGGTGCCGATGCGAAGATGCTTGCTGCTGCGCGTCGGCTCGTGATGCCGCATGGCATGGGCGAGACCTTCAAGGTGCTTGTGGATGCGCGCGGCGTGGATGTCCGGCTGCCTTGGCTCGCTGCGCGCGTGGATCGCACGGCGCGACTCAAAGAAGAGCTTGCAGCGCTTGAGGCAAGGGCATGAACGCAAAGGAAAAGCTCGGCTTTGTGGAGCTCGTCGCAATGGGTGTGGGCGGCATGGTGGGCGGCGGGATTTTCTCGGTGCTTGGGCTTTCCATGGAGCTTGCAGGCCATGCGGCGGCGCTTGCGTTTCTCTTTGGCGGTGCGCTTGCGATGCTCACGGGGCTTTCCTATGCGCGGCTTGGGCTGGCCTTTTGCGATGAAGGCGGAAGCTTCACCTATTTGGAGCGCGCCTTTCGGTCGCCTGCGCTGGCGCTCTTTGGCGGTTGGCTGCTCGTCGTGGGCTATGTCGGCACGATGGCGCTGTATGCCTACACCTTCGCGGCCTATGGCGCGGCGCTGTTGGGAGGCTCCGCGCCCTGGCTGCACCATGCGCTGGAAACGCTCGTGCTGCTCGTTTTCCTTGCGATCAACCTCGCCGGCGTGCGCGCATCCGGGCTTACCGAAGACCTCATCGTCCTCGTCAAAGTGTTGATTCTGGCGGGTTTTGCCGTGGTGGGTGTTGTAGCGGCCGATGCCCATGCCTTGCTGCCGCGCATGGATCACGGCTTGGGCGGGCTTGTGATGGGGGCTGCACTGATCTTCGTGGCCTATGAAGGCTTTGAGCTTATCCCGAACGCCGTGCACGACGCGCGCGATCCTGCGCGCGATCTTCCGCGCGCGATCTTTGCGGCTGTGGCGATTACGGCTGCGATCTATGTGCTCGTTGCGCTTGTCGCAAGCGCCTTGCTCACGCCCGAAGAGGTGCGCCGCTATGAGGAATACGCGCTTGCGCGTGCGGCCGAGCCGATCTTGGGTAAGCTGGGCTTCGTGCTCATCGGTCTTGGGGCGCTGCTTTCCACGGCCTCGGCGATCAACGCCACGCTCTTTGGCACGGCGCGGCTTGCCGCATTCATGGCGCGCGAGCGTGCGCTTCCCAAGGTGTTCAGTTATCGCGCGCGCACAAGCGGCGTGCCGGCGATAAGCCTTGCGCTGCTCGCCATCCTTACGCTTGCGTTCGTGAATCTTGCGGATTTGCGCGTAATCTCCTCGTTTGCAAGCGCCACATTTTTGGCCGTGTTTGCGGGCGTGAATCTGGCTGCGTTGCGGCTGCGCGCGCGCATCAAGGTGGCTGCGTATGGGCCTGCGCTTGCGCTGGCGGGCTGTCTTGCGAGTTTGGCGATGTTGTTTGCGTTGTTGGCTGAGCGCGCGCCTTGGAAGCTCGTCTGGATCGTCGTGCCGTGGTTGGTGGTGGGGCTTGCGGCGGTGCTGTTTGCGCGCCGCGCGCAGCAAAGCTAACGCGCAAGCAGCGCGCGGAGCGTGGCGTGCAAAGAAGCGGAAGCCGCAGCGAGGATGCTGCGCTTGTGGGGCGCATGCATGGGCCAAAGCGGCTTGCCCGCAAGATCGGTGGCAAGCGCCCCTGC
>WFOX01000252.1 GCA_015487905.1 Mariprofundales bacterium | reverse complement strand
TCGGCGGCGCGGCGGCGCAGCGCGTTCATGCGGATGGAGCCGTTCTTGTAGTCGTTGATGAACTCGCTCACGAACTCGCCTTCCTGGATCGCCTTGAGGGCCTTGCGCATGTTCTCCTTCACGTGCGCGTCCACGACGCGCGGCCCCACCACCATGTCGCCGAACTCGGCCGTGTTGGAGATGGAGTAGCGCATGTTGGCGATGCCGCCCTCGTAGATGAGATCCACGATCAGCTTCATCTCGTGCAGGCACTCGAAATAGGCCATCTCGGGCGGATAGCCGGCCTCGACGAGCACCTCGAAGCCCGCCGTGATCAGCGAGGTCAGCCCGCCGCAGAGCACGGCCTGCTCGCCGAACAGGTCGGTCTCGCACTCGTCGCGGAAGGTGGTCTCGATCACGCCCGCGCGCGTGCCGCCGATGCCCTTCGCGTAGGAGAGCGCCACGTCGCGCGCGACGCCCGAGACGTTCTGATGCAGTGCGACGAGGCACGGCACGCCCGCGCCCTCGGTGAAGGTGCGGCGCACGAGGTGCCCCGGGCCTTTGGGCGCGATCATCACGACATCGAGATCGCCGCGCGGCTCGATGAGCTGGAAGTGGATGTTGAGCCCGTGCGCGAAGGCGAGCGTGGCGCCTTCCTTGAGGTTCGGCTCGATCTGCGTGCGATAGACCTCGGCCTGGCGCTCGTCGGGGATGAGCACCATCACGAAATCGGCCGCGCGCACGGCCTCGGGAATCTCGGCGACCGCGAGCCCCGCCTGCTCGGCCCTGGCCCAGGACGGCGATCCCTTGCGCAGGCCCACGACCACGTCCACGCCCGAATCCTTGAGGTTGAGCGCATGCGCGTGGCCCTGCGAGCCGTAGCCGAGCACGGCCACCTTGCGGTCGCGGATGTGCCGGATGTCCGCGTCGTTCTCGTAATACACGGTGAGCGCCATGTCCTCTCTCCTCGCCGGGGGTTGCCGCCGAATCGGCGGACGCGAACCCTAGCCGTGCGCCCGCGCCCGTGCACGCGCCCAGTATGTGCTTCCGCCCATCGCTTGTCTTGGTTTTGTGAAGGAATGAATAGGGAAAGGGTTTTCTGGAGGAAGCCGCGGTCAAGGAAAGACAGTTCCCCCTGCGCGTGAGGGGTATCAGGCGCGATTTGCGAAGTGGTCAAACTGGCTGGATTGCGGTTGGCAGGTATCGGATGGGACAACCCTTGCCCTCCTTCCAGCATGTGCCGACGCGCTCGTAGCTACAGAACCGCCTTTAGGTCAGGTAAGCCGAATCAGGAGACGCTCTAGTCTGGCGCGTTGCTAAGTGTTCCTAGTTATGGATTTCGCGCTTTCCAACGCTTTGCACAGGATGGCGAGCAGTTCCAGCAAGTCTCTCTGCACAGGGAGACACAGGGATCCAGAGGATATCCAGATTAATGTCAAGGTGGGCTGCACGAGCCGGTGGCACACGATTGATATTTGCTAAGGGAGCTTCGGGTAAGGCCCGGCGCATTTCTTCGCTTGCCTGAGATGCCTCGCTAAATGCTGGCTTCTTGGCGCCCACCGCGCGTCGCACCGTGGTGTATCCGATAGCGTTGCCTAGAGGCGAGCCCACTGTTCTCATAGCAGCGGCTGCAGCACGCTTTGCTCATGCCGATGCCTCTAGTATGGAAATGGCTTCCGCGTATTCTGGCTTGTTTATCCAGTCCGGGGATGCAGTCTTGATCCGTTTCCATATCGCGTCATCGTGAGGGGTTCTTATGCCATTCTTGATATTTTCAAAGAAATATCGTTCATATTGGCCGTTGCCCTGGTAGATCCAAGCATCAGCAACTTGGTTAGGGGTTGGGGGGCTGTCTGTCGGCTGGGTTGCGGTAGCAAGAAGAACTTGGACTTCTGAAAGAGGAGATCCGTCTGTTTTTTTCGGCCATGGAATGTCCAGTATACCTCTTCTGTCCACAGGCGGCACAGGTGTTCCAGCACTTTCTGCGAAATAAGCTGCCCATTCTTGTGCCAGATGTGCAGCTAGTTTTGGATTACGGAATGCCACTCCCACGCATCCCCAAGAGCTTCCTACCTTCCCGTCGTTGTCTCGCAGGCTTTCCGCATTCCAAAGCGCTACTGCTTCCCGAATCAATTCTTTCACGGTTGTGATATGCGACAGGCAAGGAATCACGACCGCCTGTCCGAGTGCGCCTCCTTGTCTGAAGACCATCGTATATGTCTTGTTGCGTGTCTGTGATTTCCGCCCATATTGTATGGGAGCTCTCACAAAAATCTTCTCTGTATCAGAAAGGTGATCTTGCCTCCATTTCTGCCGTGAGCCATTGTCCCACAGCAGTGAACCGATGATGAGTATTCCCGCGCGCATCATTTTCCTCCCGATCTAGGATCTGTAATTGTTAGGCTTTATTCCACTTGCGTCAAATGCTTGTGCAAGAATTAGCCTAGTCTTCACGACACACTATGATTTGCTCTTTCGCCTCCAAAGGGATCGGGAATTTTTTGAAAGCCATTTTCCCGGGCTTGCTGATCCGTAGCGCTTTTCAGGGTTCAAGATGATCTTTTAGAGTGACACGGCGCGAGAGCCTGCATTCTTGCCGTTGGGGTCTTTGGGGGCCTTGTTCAGCCAACCCTCTTTTGTTGCGTCCAGTAGATTCTTTTGCTTCCGCTAAGCGGCGCGAAGGGGTTGGTATGCGAATATCCGCGCCGTGGATTGTGCAGGCGGAAGAAGGCCCCATCGTTGGATGTAATGGGTAGCTACGGTGCGGAAAGCGTCCGCACTTTACGAAGGCGGAGATGGGAGCTTGTCGTCATGCGCGATCGGAGCAAGAATTGACCAAGGGGGCGTGCTCTGCCTGTGCACGATCGCTGTAGTTTTGGCGCACCGTTCTCAGGAACTCAAGGTGTGCGCTAGGCTTCCCGGTACCACCCAGCGCGTTCCACAACGATCAAGGTTGGGTTAACCGGTAAATCCCGGTCGTGGATTGCCAAGCGGATTCGGCAGGTGCGGCTGGGCTCATTCCGTTGCTTGACACGGTGTTTCGTGTGCACCAGTTTCCGACCGACCGGTCGGTCAGCATGAGGGGCGAAGGAGGCGGCCGTGGACGGGGTGCGGAAGGCGGCGCGGACGCAAGAAGCGCGGCGGGTGAGGGGAGAGGCGGAAGGCCCGGAGGTCGCGGGCGAGGCGCGGTGCGCGGCGGATTCCGCGCCGGCGCGCGAGGAGCGCGCGCGGCTTGCGCGCATTCTGGATGCGGCGGAAGCGCGCTTCGCCGCGCACGGCTTCCACGGCGTCTCGGTGCAGCAGATCGCGCAGGAGGCGGGCGTTTCCAAGGCGCTCGTCTTTCACCATTTCCCAAACAAGCGCGCGCTCTATCGCGCCGTCGTCGCGCGCGCCTGTCGGGAGG
>WFOX01000251.1 GCA_015487905.1 Mariprofundales bacterium | reverse complement strand
TCTTGGAGCCTGTCTCCACAAGCGCGGTGGCGATGATCGTGAGGCTGCCGCCTTCCTCGGTGTTGCGCGCCGCGCCGAAGAAGCGCTTGGGCCGGTGCAAGGCGTTGGCATCCACGCCACCTGTGAGGATCTTGCCGCTTGCGGGCACGACGGTGTTGTAGGCGCGTGCAAGCCGCGTGATGGAATCCAAGAGGATCACAACATCGCGCCCGTGCTCCACAAGCCGTTTGGCCTTTTCAATGACCATCTCGGCGACCTGCACATGCCGTTGCGCAGGCTCATCAAAGGTGGAGGAGATCACCTCGCCCTTGACCGAGCGCTTCATGTCGGTGACTTCCTCAGGCCGCTCGTCAATGAGCAGCACGATGAGATACACCTCGGGATGGTTGCGTTCCAATGAATGGGCGATGGATTGCAGCATCATCGTCTTGCCCGTGCGCGGCGGCGCGACGATGAGCCCGCGTTGGCCCTTGCCGATCGGTGCAAGCAGATCAATCACGCGCCCCGTGATGTCCTTGTAGGTGGGATCATCCACCTCCATGACCAGCCGCTCGGTCGGATACAAGGGCGTGAGGTTGTCAAAGAGGATTTTGGTGCGCGCGACCTCGGGCGCCTCGCCATTGACCTTTTCAATCGTTTTGAGCGCGAAGTAGCGCTCGTTGCCGCGCGGCGGGCGCAGCTCCCCCGCAACCGTATCCCCCTTGCGCAGGTAGTAGCGGCGGATTTGCCCTTGCGAGACATAAACATCGTCCGGGCCGGGAAGATAGTTCGCATCGGCCGAGCGTAAGAAACCGTAGCCGTCCGGCAGGATTTCCAGCACGCCTTCCGAATAGACCTTGCCGCCTTGCTCGGCGTGTTTGCGCAGAATCAGGCTCACGAGCTCCTGCTTCGGCATAGCGGCGGCGTTTTCAATGCCGTAAGCCTCGGCCAGTTGCACGAGCTCGCCCATCGGCTTCGCCGAGACCTCCTTGTAGTGCAGCACGGGCGGCTCAGGTTCCGAGACGACCTCCACATGCTGGGAAGAGTCTTCTTGCGCAGGCTCGGCCTCTTCTTGGGCAGCGGCAGCCTCTTGCGCATCCGTGGGCGGTTCCTCTTTGGCGGCGGTTTTGCGCCGCCTGCGGGTTTTGCTGGCGGGCTTTGCCGTCTCTTCCGCTTCGGTCGCCGCGGTCGCTTGTTCGGTTGCCGGGGGTTGCGCGCCTTGCGCCTCGGCGCTTTGGGCGGCCTCGGCGGTTTCTTGTTTGCAGTTCACGGTTTTGCGCCGGCGACGGGTTCTGCGCGCCGTCGTTTCGGCGTGGGTTTCCGGCGTCGCGCCGGTCGTGTGCTCTTGTTCCGCCATGCCCATTCTCCGATTCGTCTGGGAAAACGCCGGGATTTGTTCCGGAAAGCCGCCGCAAGAAGCGCGGCGTCAAGCGCCGATTGCTAAGCGCCTTGCCAAAGCTCGTCAAGTGAATGAAGAAAGGCGACTTGCACAGTTGGGTATGGATGGTCTAATAGGCCTTGGTGAGGCGTGAGGGGGACGGATACGCGTGGACGGATTGCGCACCGCAACGGCAGCAGCGAATGATGCGCGAAGGCTCTGGGCGCGCTTGCGCACGCGCCTGGGCGGCGATCCTTCGTTGCTGATCGTGGCCGTGCGCGCGCACGCCGATGCGCTTGCGCAAGCCAAGGAGCTGGGCGCATTGGCCGAGGCGCATGGCTGCGCTTGTGTGGGGGCGACGAGCGCGCTTGGCGCGTTGGATGCCGAGGGGTTTCATCACGCGGCGCTTGCGGCCTTTGCGGTGCGCGATCCGCGCGGCGCATATGGCACTTGGGTGGGGCAAGAGGTGGAGGCGGTCGTGGATGCGGCCTGTGAAGCGGCGGGACGGCCCGGAGAAAAGCCGACAGCGGTGCTGTTGCTGGCCACGCCCGGCGAAGAGGAGCGTTGGTTGCAAGGGCTTGCGAAGCTGCTGGGTGGGGATGTGCCTGTGGTGGGCGGCGGTGCAGCCGATGATGAGGTGAAAGGGGCTTGGCATGTGCTGGCAGGTGCGCGCATGGCCTCGCAAGGCGCGGCGCTTGCGGCGCTGTTTCCAAGCGTCCCTGTGGAGACGGCCTTTATCAGCAGCTATGCGCCGGCAGGGCCAAGTGCGGTGGCGACACGCGTAAAAGGTCGCACCTTGTTGGAGTTGGACGGACGGCCTGCCGCCAAGGTGTATGACCGCTGGCTTGACGGGGCGCTTGCAGGCTTGCGCACGCGGCGGGAGGTGCTTGCGGCGACGACCTTTACGCCGCTTGGCATGCGCGTGGAGACCCTTGCAGGCGCGGCCGTGCACCTGCTTTTGCATCCGACTGCGGCCACGCGCGAGGGCGGCGTGGAGCTCTTTGCGGCACCGCAAGAGGGAGCGGAGATCGCGCTCATGCGCGCCGAAGCCGAGGATGTGCTTGCGCGGCCTGCTTTGGCCGTGGAAGGCGCGCTTGCGCGGCGCGGTTGGCGCGCGGATTGCGTGCGCGGTGCTTGGTTTGCGTTCTGTGCGGGATGCATGTTCGGCGTGCAAGCGCGTATGCAAGAGGCTGGCCGCTATTTGCAGGAGGTATTGGGCGGCGCGCCGTTTCAGCTCATGTTCACCTTCGGGGAGGTGGGTTGCTTCGTGGACGGCGAAAACCGCCACGGCAACCTCATGGTGTCCATGCTGCTGTTCGGGGAGCCGTGCTAAGCGCTGCGCGATTGCAAGAGGCCTTGCTGGCGCTTGCCGCAAGCGAGCGCCGCGAGCGCGCGCTGCGCACGGCAAGCGAGGCATTGCTGCTTGGCGTGGAGATGCTGGAGCTTGCCTCGTCGCCCGAGGAGCTCGCTGCGGCCGTCAAGCAAGCGTTTTTGCGCGCCGTGCCCGCAGAGCAGGCATGGTTGCTCGTGCGCTGTGGCCATGCGTTTGCAGCTGAAGGAATGGAGCTTCCGCATGGCGTGCTCAGCAGGCGCGCAGCCGAGGAAGGGGTGCTGTTGCTTTACGATTTTCAGCGCACCAAAGAGGCCAGGCACGCGCATGGCTTTGCGCATCTGCGCGCGGCGCTTTTGGTGCATCTGCCCGCATTTGCCGGTGAGCGCATGCTCGTGCTCGGCTGTGCGCGCCCAGGCGTGCTTGCCCATGCGCATGCGCTGCAAGCGCGCACATTGCGTCGCTTCGCGCTGCTTGCGGCAAGAAGGCTTGCGCGCTTTGCCGAAGAGAAGTCGGCGGCCGTGCATGCCGAGCTGGCGCGCCTTGCGCGCTTGTTTGACCTCGTGCCCGCAGGCGTGTTCGTGATGGACGCGCAGGGCAATCTCGTTGCGGCCAATCCCGAGGCGCGGCGATTGCTTGCCGCTTCCCAAGAGCGGCGCGCGGTTTGGCAAGCGCTGCATCGCGGCGAGCGCGAGTTCAAGCTTGCGCAGGGCGAGCGGACGCTTGCGTTTGCGGTCAATGAGGCCGAGCAAGGCTGGGTGGGCGTGGTGCGCGATCTTTCGCGCGATGCGCGCATAGAAGAGCAACTGCGCCGCACGCAAAGGCTTGCAAGCCTTGCGCGCATGGCGGGCGGGCTTGCGCACAACTTCAACAATCAGCTCATGGCCGTGCTTGGCGCCTTGGAGATGCTGGATGAGGCCGTCGCGAACCATGCCGAGGCGAAGGAGCTTGTGGCGCTTGCTGCGGCCGCCGCGCGCAAGATGGCCGAGATCGCGCATGGCATGCTCGTGTTTTCGGGAAAGTTGCGCACGCAACTGCAAGCGCTGGATTTGGGGGCGATCGTGCGCGAGGTCGTGGATGCCAAGCGCGCCCAATGGCCGCGGGCCATTGCCTGGCGCGTAGAAGAAGAGGCGCGCGTGCAGGCCACCGCTGATCCCGTGCTGCTGCGCGAGGCCGTGGGGGCGCTTCTGGACAATGCGGCCGAGGCGCTTGGAGAAAAGGGTGGTGAAGTGCGCGTGCGCACGGGTGCACTTGAGCTGGATGCGGCGCGGCTTGGCGCTGCGGCCGCGCGCTCCGAGGCCGCGGAGCCGGGCTTCTATGGGTTCATAGAGGTGGCCGATGAAGGCCCCGGCATTCCGCCTGAGGTGCGCGCGCATTTGTTTGAGCCGTTTGTGAGTGCGCGCTTTTTCGGCCGCGGGCTTGGCCTTGCGCTCGTCTTGGGGGTCGTGCGCACGCATGCCGGCGCCGTGGAGGTGGAAAGCGCGCCCGGGCAAGGCACCTGCGTGCGCATCTTGTTGCCGACAAGCGAAAGCTAAGGCTCCGCTTGCCATCCCTTGGGGTGGGTGGCGAGCACGGCGGCCAGCGCCGCAAGCCCCGCCGTTTCCGTGCGCAGCACGCGCGCGCCCATGCGCACGCCGACGAACCCTTGCGCGCGCAGTTGCGCGCATTCTTCTTCGCAAAGCCCTCCTTCGGGGCCGACCACGAGCACCACGCTCGTTGCGCTTGCAAGGCGCGGTTGCAGGGAGGGCCAAGAATGCTCGGCCTGCGGATGCAGGAAGATCCCGAGGTCTTGCGGCGTGAGCGCGGCAAGCGCGGCCAGCGCAAGGCGCGGGATGCGCGTGCGCCCGCTTTGTTCTGCGGCTTCTATGGCGATCGCGCGCAGCCGCGCAAGCCTGTGCGCCCGCCGTTGCGGCGCAAGGCGCGCGATGCTGCGCTGGGCCGGGAAAAGCACGATGTCCGCAGCGCCAAGCTCGGTGGCCTTTTGCACGATCAGCTCCAGCTTTTCGCGTGCAACAAGCGCCTGCGCAAGCACGAGCCGCAGCCGCGCTTCTCTGGTCTCATTGCGAAACGCGACGAGTTCAGCGGTCTCGTTTCCATCCCAGCGCGCTTGCCATTCGCCGCCTGTGCCGTCAAAGAGCACAACAGCGGCACCCGCTTGCAAGCGCAGCACGCGCGTAAGGTAATGCACCTGGGCGGGGGCAAGGCGCACGCGCCCGGCTTTCGCAAGCGGCGCAGGCACGAACAAGCGTGGGATCACGCGGCCATTTTCGCCGTGGGGGTGTGGGGCGCGCAAGCCTTGTGCAAGCCCATGCTTGGGCCGAGCATGGCGCCATGGAGCTTGCGCATTGGCAAGAGCTTGGTTGGGCGCGCACGCCTGAGGGCGCCGAGGGCGAGTTGCGCGCCGCCTTGCTGTTTCGCGGCTCGCTCGTGCGCTGGTGCCGCGCGCGCGGCATCCGCTTGCAGCTTCGCTTGCGGATGCAGGACGCGCATCCTGCGCGCATGGAGGAAGCCGAAGCGCTGGAGATCCCGCAAGGGAGCATGGTGCTTGCGCGCCATGCGAGTCTGCTTTGGGGTGGGCGGGTGGCCGTGGAGGCCTGGTCGTGGATTGCAGCCGAGGCGCTGCCCTTGCTGCTCGTGGATGAGCTTGCCGCGGGCAAGGCGCCCCTTGGCGAGCTTTGGCGGGCCTATGGGCTGGGATTCGTGCGCAGCTCGCCTGCCTATGCGCGCGTAAGCCTTGCACCTTGGGGTCGCTGCTGGGCGCGGCGCTCGCTGCTCGTTGCTGAGACCGTGCCTGCGCGCGCGCTCATCATAGAGGTCTTCACGCCGCAGTTCGTGCGCGCCTTGAACACCAAGCAGGCCATCCCGCATGCGCTTTAGACCCATCGGCACGCCTGCGGATTGGTGGCGGCTTTTGCGCGCCGACCGCCCGATCGGCTATTGGCTGTTGCTTTGGCCCACCTGGATCGGCCTGTTCGCCGCCCCCGGGCATTTTTCATGGAAGCACTTTTTTGTCTTTACGCTCGGCGTGTTCGTGATGCGCTCAGCAGGCTGCGTGATCAACGATGTCGCCGACCATCGCTTTGACCGCGAGGTTGCACGCACGCGCACGCGCCCGATCGCGGCCGGCGAGATCGCGCCCGGCGCAGGGATCCTCGGCTTCGCCTTGCTGGCGCTTGTGGCGTTCGCGCTTTTGGCGATGCTTCCTGCGCGCGTGATCCCGTGGGCGCTTGCAGGCGGCCTGCTTGCAATCATCTACCCGTTCATGAAGCGGGTCACGGACTATCCGCAGCTCGTGCTCGGCATCGCCTTCGGCTGGGGTGGGCTGCTTGCTTGGATCGCCGAAGGCGGGCCATTAGCCGCGCCTGCGCCGTGGCTGCTTTTGGCCGCGAACCTCGCCTGGGCCGTGGGCTATGACACGGCCTATGC
>WFOX01000250.1 GCA_015487905.1 Mariprofundales bacterium | reverse complement strand
TCCCGAACGATGCGGTGCTCGCGCATGTGGGCAACAACCTCTTGCAGGAGACGATCGCCTCAGGCTCGCCCGTTTACGAAAAGCCCGGCAACGGCGGCATGGGCTCCATCACGCCCTATGCGCTGGAGCAATCCAATGTGGATCTCGCCAACGAGTTCGTGAAGCTCATCGTGATCCAGCGCGGCTATGAGGCGAACTCCAAGACGATCCTCACCACCGACCAGATGCTCTCGGCGCTCATGCAAGTGAAGCGCTGATCCCCAAGGGCCGCGGAGGCGCTCCTCCGCGGCCCCGACCTTTTTGGCACCTGCATTGCTTGTCCCTTGGCGGGGGCTTCCCCGCAATCCTCCGCGGAGAGGAGGCCGCGCGTGGACATCGCAACGCTCATCGGTCTGATCGTTGCTTTTGGACTCGTCGCCTTTGCGATCGGAAGCGGGATCGCAAGCTTCATTGATCCCCCTTCCATGATGATCGTCTTCGGCGGGACGATCGGCGTCGTGCTCGTCAGCTATCCGCTTTCGCGCGTGCTGGGGCTCGTGCAGATCATCCTCAAAACCTTTTTTTACAAGACCGAAGATCCGGCAGCGATGGTGGCCAAGCTCGTGGAGCTTGCGCAGATCGTGCGCAAGGACGGGATCTTGGCGTTGGAGTCGCACTTGAACTCCATTGAACATCCGCTGCTCGCCAAGGGCTTGCAAATGGCCGTGGACGGCCAAGAGCCGCAGGTGATTGAGGACACGCTTTACACCGAGATGGAAAAGGTGCAGGAGCGCCACCAGCAAGGCGAGGACATGCTGCGCGCGCTGGGCACCTATGCGCCCGCGATGGGCATGATCGGCACGCTCGTGGGGCTCGTGCTCATGCTGCAAAACATGCAAGACCCCTCCACGATCGGCCCGTCCATGGCCGTGGCGCTGCTCACCACCTTCTACGGCGCGATTTTGGCCAACATCATCTTTCTTCCGATGGCCGGCAAGCTCAAAACCCGCAGCAAGGAGGAGATGCTCGTCAATGAAATCGTGATCGCGGGCGTGCAGTCGCTTGTTGCGGGCGAAAACCCGCGCGTGATGGAGCAAAAGCTCCTGGGCTATTTGCCGCCCAAGCAGCGCAAGTCGGCCTTCGCCTAAGAGGAAGGGCTTATGGCGCGCCGCGAGAAGAAGCCGGAGCCTGTGGATCCGCCCAAGAACCTGGCCGCGGCGCTGTTTTTGGAACTCATGATGCAGATGCTTGCGTTTTTCATTCTGCTCACCTCCATGGCCGTGATCGTGGAGGAAAAGCGCTTGGCCGCCTTGGGATCGCTGGCCGGCACCTTTAGCCCCATGTCGCACGGCGCGAATGTCTCCAAAGGGGAAGGCCCAGGGATGCCGGCGAGACCCGTGGCCGAGGGCGCGCGCGCGCCCAAGCGCACGGCCAAGGCGCTTACGGAAGTCGCGAAGATGCTCGGCGTGAAAGACGCCTTCAGCGTGCTTCCCTTGGATCAGGAGACCGTGCGCGTGCGCTTGATGGAGCGCGTGCTGTTCGCGCCTGGCAGCGCGGAGCTTTCACCCGTGGCGGAAACGCTTTTGGATGCGCTTGCGCCGATCTTCCGCAAGCCGGAGGTGATCCGCGTCTGGATTGCGGGATATACGGATCCCACACCGCCGCGCGGCGGCCCCTATGCGAGCAACTGGGAGCTTTCGGCGGCGCGCGCGCTTGCCGTGTTCCGTGCGCTTGCCGCGCGCGGCGTGCCGAAGGGGCGCATGGTGGCCGTGGGCATGGGCGATCGCCATCCGATCCCGGGCCATCCCGAGTGGTCGCGGCGCGTGGAGTTTGAGATCAAGTTCCGGCCCACGACGGATGCGCCCGAGCATCACGAGCGCGGACTGCCGCCGCGGCCCGTGCGGCCGGCCGTGGCGCCGCCGAAGGGGATGTAGCCATGGCGCGGCGCAGAAGGAAGCAAGAGCCTGAGGTCAAGCCCGATCCCGAGGCGTGGATGACGACCTTCGCCGATCTCATCAGCCTCATGCTTACCTTTTTCATCCTCATCGTGTCCATGTCCACGCTGGACAAGACGGGCTTGCAGGACATCTCCACTTACTTTCGCAAGGCCGTGTCCGTCTTGCACGGCGGCACGCGCACGGAAATTGAGATCATCCCGCCTTTCGTGCTTCAACGCATTGTCTCTCCGCAGGAGCTTATGCTTGCGATGCGGCAAAACTGCCATGCGGTGTTGCGCAAAAGCGCGCTCAGACACAAGGTCAAAGCCGTGATCGTGCGTGAGGAGCTTTACTTGCGCATTCCAAACGAGGTGCTGTTTCCACGCGGCGGGACGCGCATCCCATCCAGGTATCGTCAGGCGTTGTTTTCGCTGGGGCGCATGCTGGCCGAGATGCCCGGACGCATCCGCGTGCAGGGGCATGCGGGCTGGGACGAGGGGCGCGATCCCTGGCGGCTTTCCATCGCGCGCGCAGCCGCCGTGCTGCATGTGTTGGAGCAGGCGGGCGTGCCGCCTGAGCGGCTCGCTTTGGCGGGCTATGGGCCGGCCAAGCCCATTTCCACCGAGCGCACGCCTTGGGGGCGCGCGCGCAATCGGCGCGTGGAGATCGTGATCTATCGCTGAGAAGGGAGGCGTCATGGCCGAGGAAAAGAAGGAGAAAGAAGGAAAGGAAAAGCCGAAAGGGCAGGGGCTTTTGCTGATCATCCTCGTGCTGCTCGTGCTCGTTTTGGGCGTGCTGGGCTTTATCGCTTGGAAGCTCGTGAGCACGCCGCCTCGCGCATCCTCCGCAGCGGGCGAAGCCCCGCCTGCGGCGGCGCCGAAAGAGGACGAAGGCCCGCCGGTGCTCATTGAGATGCAGGATGTGACCGTGAATCTCGCCGATGCCGATGCCACGCGCTTTTTGCGCGCCAAGATCAAGCTGGAGGTGCGCGGCGAGAAGGCGAAGAAAAAGGTGGAAGAAAACATGGTGAAGATCCGCGATCTCGTGATCACGGTGCTGGGCGGCAAGACCTTTGATGAGGTGCGCACGCCGCACGGCAAGTTCGCGCTCAAAGAGGAGCTCGTGTATCGCATCAATCGGCTGCTCGGCGAAAACCTTGTGCGCAACCTCTACTTCGTGGAGTTCGTGGCGCAATGACGAAGCATCCCGTGCTGGATCCCGAAGAGATCGCCGCGCTGCAAGCGGCGTTCGGCGAGGAGGACGCATCCCGTCCCATGCGCCTGCCGCCGCTTATCCAGCCCGATCCAAAGGATGTGCAGCCGTTCGCGCTGGGGGCGGACGCGGCCACCGATCCCGGACGCTTTCCGGCCTTCGTCAATCTGCACGATCGCTTGGCCGAGGCGCTGCGCGAGCGCTGGTCGGAGCTGTTCGGCCGCGAATGCCAAATCACGCGCGAGGGGATGCACAAGCGCAGCTATCGCGAGGTCGTGGAGCAGGCAACAGCTTCGTTGTGGGTGGCACTGGAGGAGCGCGGGCTTGGGCGCTTTTATGCGCGCATGGACCTCGTGCTTGCCTTGGCCGCCGTGGATGCGATGCTGGGCGGCCCCGGTGAGCTGGAAGGGGAGCCGCCTGCGCACCTCACGCCGCTGGAGCTGCGGCTTGCGCGGCATCTTGCGGAGGACTTCGCCGAGCTTGTGGCCGAAGCGTGGCGGCCTGTGCAGGCCATGCAGCTCAAGGTGCTGCGCGTGGATCACGATCCGCAGTTTCTCGGCGTGGCCGCGCCGGAGGCGATCTGCCATGCCGTCGTTTGGAGCGTAGCGCGTGAGCGTGCGGAGCCTGCCTCCGTGGAGCTCGGCTATCCGGCTGAGTTCGTGCGCGGCGTGTTGCAAGCGCTGGACGCCGCCCAGCGCGAAGAGGAGACGCGCCCGCAAGACCCCGCTTGGCAAGCGGCCTTGCTTGCGGCGCTCAAGCAGGTGCCCGCGGAGCTTGCGTTGGAGATCGGGCGCACGCGCATCTCCTTGGGCGCGTTTTTGCACCTGCGCGCCGGCGATGAGTTGCACCTGCAAGCGCATGTGCAGGATCCGGCGCTGTTGCGCGTGCGTGGCACGCCGTTTGCGAAGGTAAAGATACGCGAGGACGACGGACGATTGCGCGCGGAGATCCTTGCGCGCATAGGAGGTGGTCATGGCTGAAGCGGAAAAGCAGCAAGAAGCCAAGCCGAACGAGGCTGCGCAGGCGCCGAAGCCTGAGCCTGCGGGTGCAGGGTTGCAGTTGGATGCGATTTTGCACATTCCGCTGGAGGTAAGCGTGGAGCTCGGCCGCGTGGAGGTGCCGCTGCATGTGCTGGCGCGCATGGAGCGCGGCTTCGTCGTGGACATGCAGCGCGAGGCAAGCGCGGAGGTGGATGTGCTCGCCAACGGCGTCGTGTTTGCGCGCGGCGAGGTCGTCGCCATCGGCGATCGGCTCGGCGTGCGCATCACCGAAATCTTGCCGCCTTCGGAACGCGTGGCTTCGTTGAGACGCGGTTGATGGACGCGCTCGTTTGGGGCTTTGTGAAGACGATCGCGGCGCTTGCGTTCGTGCTCGGCGCCTTTGCGCTGGGTGTGTTCGTGTTGCGGCGCGCATCCCATGCCATGCAGGGCCGCTCGGCCTTGCGCATCACGGGCCGCGTGGCGCTTTCCGCGCGCGTAAGCGTCGTGGAGCTGCGCTATCGCGATCGTGTGTATCTCGTGCTCGTAGGCCCGGAGGATGCGCGGCCGCTTTCGCCCAAGGCCGCATGGCAAGCGCCATCTGAGGACGAAGAAGCGCCATGCGCAGATTCCTCTTCTTCTTCCTAGGCTTCGCGGCGCTTCCCAGCGCCTTCGCGCAAGGGATTGCGATGCCTGAGATTGAGCTGCACATCGGCGGCGAGGCCTCCCAGGGGTGGTTTTTGGGGCTGAAAATCCTCGTCTTGCTCACGGTGCTTGCGCTTGCGCCGTCCATTCTCGTGATGATGACCTCATTTACGCGCATCGTCGTCGTGCTCGCGTTTTTGCGCCAGGCGCTCGGCACGCAGCAATCGCCGCCCACGCAGGTGCTCATTGGGCTTGCGCTGTTTCTCACGGCCTTCGTGATGGCGCCCGTGTGGCGCGCGATGCAGGACAAGGCCGTGCGGCCTTATCTTGCCCATGAGATCACGGAAGAGGAGGCGATTGCGCGGGCGCTCGTGCCGCTCAAACGCTTCATGGCCGCCAATACGCGCAAGGACGATCTTCTTGCTTTGCTGGAAGCTGCACATGCGGCCAAGCCCAAGGCCCCGGAGGAAACGCCGCTTTCGGTGCTCGTGCCGGCCTTCGTGATCAGCGAGCTGCGCACGGCCTTTGAGATCGGATTTCTGATTTATCTTCCGTTCGTCGTGATTGACCTCGTCGTGGCCAGCGTGCTCATGAGCATGGGCATGATGATGCTGCCGCCCGTGATGATCTCGCTCCCGCTCAAGCTCGTGCTCTTCGTGCTCGTGGACGGCTGGCGCTTGCTCGTGGAAAACCTCGTGAGAAGCTACACGGTGCCGTTGGGCGCTTAAACGCCCGCATCCTGCGCGCGCGCCGAGGCAATCGCCGCAAGATGCACGATCTCATCCACGCTCGCGTTCGTGGCGAGCACATGCGCCTGCTGCGGAAGCCCGATGAGCACAGGACCGATGGCCGTAGCCCCGCCAAGCTCCTTGAGCAGCTTGTAAGCGATGTTGCCGGCCTGCATTGTGGGGAAAATGAGCACATTGGCGGGTTCTTTGAGGCGGCTGAATGGATACATGGCCAGCAGTTGTTCATTGACCGCCGTATCCGCCTGCATCTCGCCATCCACGACGAGATCGGGCCGCCGCTCGTGCAGGATCTTCACGGCCTCGGCCACCTTGCGCGTTTCGGGGCGCTCCACGCTGCCGAAGTTGGAGAATGACAGCATCGCCACGCGCGGCGAGGCACCGAGCGAGGTGGCGGCCTCGGCCGCAAGCTCGGCAAGCTCGGCAAGCTGCTCGGCGGTCATGTCCAGATTCACGGTGCAATCGGCAAGGAAATAGGCCGCGTTTTCCAGCAGGATCACATACATGCCATAGACGCGATAGCGCCGCCCCGACTCGTCATGGCCGAGCACCTGCAACACGGGGCGCAGCACATTCGGATAGTGATCCGTGCGGCCCGAGAGCAGCCCATCCGCAAAGCCGCGCCGCACCATCATCGCGGCAAGCAGATTCGGGTTGCGCCGCAGCATGCGCCGCGCCTCCTCGCGCAGCACGCCGTGGCGCTTGCGATCAAAGTAAAACGCATCGGCAAGGCTTTCCAGCCGGCTCGTTTCCTGATAGGGATCAAAGACCTCTATGCCTTGCAGGCGCACGCTTGCGCGCCGCGCCGCCTCTTGCACGCGCGCAGATTCCCCCACAAGCACGGGAATCGCCACGCCTTGATCCAGCATCTCGCGTGCTGCGCGCAGCACGACCTCGTCCTCGCCCTCGGGAAGCACGAGCCTTGCCGGCTGCTTGCGCGCCTTGGCGAAGACCCAGTCCAGAAACTCGCGCGCGGGATGGACGCGATGCGCAAGCGAGATGCGATAGGCGTCCAAATCCTTGATGGGCTTGCGCGCCACCCCGCTGGCCTGAGCGGCCTCGGCCACCGCCAGCGGCACGACCTCAATGAGCCGCGGGTCAAAGGGCTTGGGAAGGATGTAGTCGCGGCCGAAGTTGAGCGGCTTGCCGCCATAGGCG
>WFOX01000249.1 GCA_015487905.1 Mariprofundales bacterium | reverse complement strand
GGCACGAACATCGCCGCGGGCGTCACCCCGGGCAAAGGCGGAACCACGCATCTCGGCGTGCCCGTCTTTGACACGGTGCGGGAAGCGCGCGCGGCCACAGGCGCCGCGATCTCGGTGCTGTTTGTGCCCGCGCCGCATGCGCCGAAGGCGATTCTGGAGGCCGCCGAGGCCAGCGTGCGGCTCATCGTCGTGATCACGGAAGGGATTCCGGTGCTGGACATGGTGCGCGTGCGCAAGGCGCTTGGCGCGATGCAGGAGCCGCCCATCCTCATCGGCCCGAACTGTCCGGGGCTGATCGCACCAGGCGCGCGCATGAAGCTTGGCATCATGCCGGCGGCGATCCATCGTCCAGGCCGCATTGCGGTCGTCTCGCGCTCGGGCACGCTCACCTATGAGGCCGTGGCCCAGCTTTCCGCCGTGGGGCTGGGGCAGCGGCTTTGCATCGGCATCGGCGGCGATCCCGTGCATGGGCTCGGCTTCGCCGAGGCGCTGGAGATTTTTGCGGACGATCCCGAAGTGGAGGGTGTGGTGCTCATCGGCGAGATCGGCGGAGCGGACGAGCTTGTAGCGGCGGAGCGCATTCGCGCGATGGACAAGCCCGTGGTGGCGTTCGTCGCCGGGCGCACGGCCCCGCCCGGGCGGCGCATGGGCCATGCGGGGGCCGTGATCATGGGCGGCGCGGACACGGCCGAGGCGAAGATGCAGGCATTGGCGGAAGCGGGCGCCCATGTCGTGGACAACCCGGCCCGCATCGGCGAGGCGATGCGCCGCGCGCTTGGCTGATCTAGCGGGATGCGGGGTTTTCTATCTCGGAGCTGTGCCACGCACAATTGCGCGTCTGACGGGGACAGAAAGCAAAAAATGTCCATTTCCCAATGGGTTGATAAGAAAAGCATGTATGTGGAATAGAATTAATTCTATTCCACATACACCTTTGCAAGTCAAGTGAAGGCGTGATCGCGAAAGCGGGATGGAAGCAACCGTAGGTCGGGTTTCAACCTGAGATGTCGCCGGCGCTTGCAGGCGTCGGCTCCTTGTCCTCTGGACCAACGCGATGGTGATCCTCATCTCCATCCTGCTCGCTGCATCTGCTATTCGCGTCATCTACGTCAGCGGGCGCACCGGCGAGTTCATCTCCAGCCGCGCCGACACCGACGCCATGCAGCTCGTCAACCGCGCCGTGATGGCGACGATGCTGCTCGCGCCCGTCTCGCATGGCGTATCCCTGTCCGCATTCATCGTCCTGGGCGGCATCGGCATCGGGCTTGCCCTTGCCAACACCTTCTACGCCGTCGTGCTCTCCTACCTCTTCTCGGCCGTCTCCATCGGCGTGCCGCCCGCGCCCGTGGAAGGCGCGCAAAGGTTCGTGACCGAGATGATCGCCGCGCGCGTGTGCTATGACCTGCTCAAGGACCAGGGCGGCAACTCGTGGCCCGCGATGCAGAAGGTCCATCAGCCCACAAAGAACGGCAAGCCGATGGACATCGTCTATTTCGGCTACACGAGCAAGGGGCCGCACGAGCTCTGGTGCGGCGCGTTCAGCCTGCCGAAAGAGGAAAAATGCCCGACGGTGCCTGCATCGGGCACGACGCTGGATAAGTTCCGGGCGGAACTGGATCGCCAGATGTGCTTGGCGCGCAACACGATCATCAAGAACGCCAGGCAGAAGCTCGTCCAGGGCGCGGGCAACTTCTTCGACAACAAGGAACTCGTCTCCATCGCCAAGGCGCTTGAGCAGCAGGTGCTTGACAAGACGCAGACCGATCCCATCCAGCTTGCCGACAAGATCAACCGGCTTGCCGATCAATGGGTCAAGTCCGTCGCCTACCAGGGCGGTCAGTCGGTCATCGCAAGCATGCTTTCGCAGACCGGCAGCGTGGGCGGCCTGCAGGTCAAGGCGGATCCCTCCGGCAAGATCATGCTCAAGGTGACGAGCAACGGGGTCACGCGGGATCTGCTGGGCGCTGGCATCGCCACGGCAGGCGCGTTCTACTGGACCCTCGTGGGATTGCAGGACCAAGTCTCAAGCGCCGTGCGCAAGGCGGCCGAGTCGGTGGTGCCGGCGGGGAGCATGTCGCAGTCGCTCGTGGACACGCAGATGCTGCACGAGGTGGCGAAGGAGAGCACGAGCCTGTTGGATAGCTTCGTTGATTTCCTCAAGTCCATCGGCAAGGCCATTTACAATGCGCTGAAAGGGCCTATGTATGTCGCTGACATGTCCATGCGCGTCGCTGGCGTGATGGAGCGCTACAACAACATACATGACTTCCTGCAGGGCAACGCTGACCAATACATGCGTATCATCTCCAACGCGCAGGCGATCCTCGGGAAGTCCCTGTCCGTGGCGCTCGCCTATCCCACCTCAGGCCAAGCGGGGCTGATTGCGCTTGCGCAGTCCAATGTCTCCACCGCATTCACCACCTCAGGCACCGCACGCTCGTGGGCGCAAGGGATCGCAAACTTGATGGGCGGCTCCAACATCCCGATTTTGGACATGCGCACATTAGGAGACTGGATTGTCAATCTCTTTGCAGGAACGCTGGCTGCCATCCCTGTCATACAGGCGATCAAGAAAAAGCTTGAGCAAGCAAAACTGGTTGCTGAGCTGGCAACCAATCCAGAACTTGCTGCTGCGGATATAGCGACAGACCTTGGCGATTCTGATTCCGGCGGCAGCCCGGCCCTTATTGCGCTTACCATTACCGTGGTGCTCGCCCTCTTCGGCATCGGCGTCTATCTCGCCTATGTGCTGCCTGCGCTTCCGATCATCTACTGGTTCAGCGGCTTGCTGGGCTACATCGTCTTCGCCGTGGAGACGATGTTCGCGCTGCCGTTGTGGGTCGTCTCGCTTGTCACGACGGCGCAGGGTGATAGACTTTTACCTGAGCGCAGTAAGGAGGGCCTGATGATCCTTCTGCACTTCATCACCCGCCCCGCATTGATGCTGATCGGGCTGATTGCGGGATTCTTCATCATGAACGGCATGGGGGCGGTGGCGAATGCGATCGTGATTCCTGCGCTCGACCTCGCCTACGGCACGACGATCTTCGCGTTTCTTGCCATGCTGATCGTCTATGCCGTCGTCTATACCACCATCATCACCACGAGCATGAAGCTCGTGCACAACATTCCGGACGCCGTGCTCGGCTGGATCAACGCGCGCGGCTCGCAGGCCTACAAGGAAGCCACAGGCCAGGCCGACCAGGAAGCCCACCAGCGCATGGGCGGCTTGGTGTCCTTCGTGAGCACGGCTGGCAGGGATGTGATGGGGGCGAAGGGGAAGGGGCATGTGCAAAAAGCGAAAGAAAATAAAGGGAATGCAGCATCTAATAGCGATACCGCCGGGCAGAGTAAAGATGGGAGATAGCAGCCCCATAGAGGAGTGCATGAGCGATGAGCAACATTACTGACATTATTGCATGGCAACAGGTGATTCGTGCAAACCAAAATGTAAAAGAAGCCCTGCGAGAGGCGGAAGATGCTATCCGCATAGCCAATATTTGGAAGAATGCATACTATCAGCTGAGGAAGTTGATTAGTTTCAACGGTACTCCTTTTCTTGTTTATGAAGGCGCAAAAGCATACGCCGACACCAAATACCCCAACGCCGCCCAAGGCAACCGCGAATACAAGCGCCGCTACAATCTCACGGTCTATGTAGCGGCTGAGGCGCTTTGGCATTTGCATGCGTCGGACATCAATGCCTTGCGTGATCCCAAGGCGCGGCGTTCGGTGGAGGCGTTTCTCGGGGCCCTGAGCGGGATGGGGCTGGAGAACTCGCTTGCTACTGCGATTGCGGCGCTCAAGCGCTACAACGCCAAGGACAGGAAACTGCTTCACGAGTTTGCGGCCAAGGTGCTGACGGCGGATGAGATCAATGACCTGGCCGCAAAGGGCCTGGACACCCGCCAGATCGTGGAGATTGCGCTTGGGCGCATGATGCGCGAGGCCGTGCGCGACGAGAAGACGGTGCTCGGGGCATTGGACAAGCTCGATGCGCGCGGGTGGCTCGCGCTGATGCGCATCCTGCGCGCCGCAAACGACCGCTACGCCGCCTACGGCTTTGACGAGGCGCTCAGCAAAAGGAAGTTCAAGCAGCTCGTGGACGAGCGCTTTGAGCAGCTTTGGAAGGCGCTCAACCAGCGACCCGACGGGTGGGTGGGGCCGACCAAGACTTATCCCAATATCAAGGCGCTGCCTGCGAAGCTCAGGATTCCGTCCTGGCATGTGGCTGAGAAGATCCGCGGCCCCATCCAGGATGTGGATGTGGGAGGGTTTCAGAAGCTTTACGAGCAATAGGTTGTCGGGCTAAAGCCCGACCTACAGAGCGGTTTTTGCGAACGGTTTGCAATCGGCAATGTAGGTGGCGCTTTAGCACGACACGGTGCAGGCGTTTGCAACCCCCGCCCGTAGGGACAAGGCGGTGCCTTGCCCGCATGTGTCGGCGCGGGCGATCCGGGAAGCCATAAAGGATTGCGGCTGTTTTTGCTTGCCTCTATGCTCATTGCATGACGCCCACGCATCGCGATCTTCCCGATCTCGTTCGCGCCCTGCGCACCTATTGGGGCGAGCGGCTGGATG
>WFOX01000248.1 GCA_015487905.1 Mariprofundales bacterium | reverse complement strand
CCCTCGCCACCCGCAAGCTTGAACCCAAGCGGCAGGCGCCAGGCGAACTCGGCGATGCGGTGATCCAGAAACGGCGCGCGCGACTCCAGACTTACGGCCATCGTCGCGCGATCCACCTTCACGAGAATGTCGTCGGGAAGATAGGTGAGCGCATCCATGAACATCATCCACTCAGCAAACGAAAGCCCCTCCGGGGCTACCCCCTCTTCCTCCAAAAGACTCGGTGCCGCCGTCGCCCCCTTCACAAGCGCCACCGCATCGGGCCACTGGGCCACAAGCCGCCGATAGAGCGTATGCTCGTCCTCACCAAGCACCTCGGCGAGCTTGTGCGCCTTGTCGCCTGCGCGCTCGCGAAGCTGGGAAACCGCAAGACCCGCCACCCGCCCCAGCCGATCCCAAGCGCCTGGTGGCACGGCCACAATCGCCCGCGCAAGCGCCCGGCGCAGCGCAAGGGGCAGGCGGCCCAGCCTGCGCCAAATGCGCGCGGCCAGCGTGTAGCGGTTGTAGCCGCCGAAAAGCTCATCGCCGCCATCACCCGACAGCGCCACCGTCACATGCGGCTTTGTCAGCCGCGCCACAAGATGCGTGGGAATCTGCGAGGAATCCGCAAACGGCTCGTCATACATCTCGGGAAGGCGCGGGATCACCTCCAGCGCATCCTCAGGCCGCACATAAAGCTCCGTGTGCTCGCAGCCCAAGTGCTCGGCGATGCGCTTTGCATGCGGCGCCTCGTTGTAGTCGTGCTCGTGAAAGCCGATGGAGAAGGTGCGCACGGGCCGGGATGATTCAGCCTGCATCACGGCCACGACCGTGGAGGAATCAATCCCACCCGAGAGAAACGCCCCCAAGGGCACATCGCTGATCATCTTCTCGCGAATCGTCGCGCGCAAAAGCCGATCCAGTTCATCCACCGCCTCGCGGAAGTCGCCTGCAAACGGCTCCCGCTTGCCGCGTTCCACGGCCTCGGCCAGCGACCAATAGGCGCGCGGCTCGGGAAGCACACCGGGCGCAAGATCGTGCGGCACAGAGAGGATCGTGCCCGGAAGGAGTTTATAGATCCCGCGATAGATGGAGCGCGGCGCAGGCACATAGCCGAAGCGCATGAAGGCCGCAAGCGCCTCGCGATCCACCTCGCCGTGAAACCCCGGTAAGGCCGCAAGCGCCTTGAGCTCGGAGGCGAAGGCGAAGGTCTTGCCGATCCAGCCGTAGTAGAGCGGCTTTTCGCCGAAGCGATCGCGCGCAAGATGCAAGAGGCGCTCCTGCCGATCCCAGAGCGCAAACGCGAACATGCCCACGGCCTTCTTGAGCGCCCCCTCCAGCCCCCAGGCTTCTATTGCGGCAAGCAGCGTCTCCGTATCCGCATGGCCGCGCCAGGCGGGGGCGGCGCCTTCTTCCTCCAGCTCCTTGCGCAATGCGAGGTGGTTGTAGATCTCGCCGTTATAAGCGATCACGAAGCGGCCTGAGGCCGAGGCCATCGGCTGCGCGCCGGCCTTGGTGAGATCCAGGATCGCCAGCCGCGCATGCCCAAGCACTACCCCAGCCGCTTCATCGCACCAAACCCCTTGCGCATCGGGGCCGCGGTGGGCAAGCGTCGCCACCGCTTGCCGCAATGCGGCCGCGGCCAACCCAGGCCCCAGCGCGCCGACAAGGCCGCACATTCAGCCGGCCTCCTTGAGGATGGCCGCGATGCGCGCGGCGGCATCGCCGTCGCCATAGTCGGCGATGGGCACAGGCGGATCGCAGGCAAAGCGCGGCTCGCGCCAGAGGCGATTCCAGCCCGCCTGCACGGTTTCCACCCATTCGGTCTCCTCGCGCAGCGTGATGCAGCGCTTGCCGAAGAAATAGGCCTCCTTCTGCAATCCGCCCGAGTCCGTGAAAACGATCGCGCAGGCATCCAGCAATGCCGCCATCTCCAGATAGCCCACCGGTTCCAGCGCAACGAAATCGTCCAGGCCGATGCCGAAGCGTTCGGCAGCCTTGCGCGTGCGCGGATGCACGGGAAAGACCACGGCAAGCCCCAGTCTTTTCGCCTCCTCGCGCACATAGTCCAAAAGCGTCTGCAAGCGCGCTTTGGTCTCCGTGTTTTCCTGGCGGTGCAGCGTGAGCAGCGCAAATGGGCGCGCGGGGATGCGATCCAGCACGCGGCGATCGGCACGCGCCCGCGCAAACCGCGCCGCATCAAACATCACATCGCCGACATGGTGCACACCCTTCGTGATGCCCTCGCGGGCGAGGTTCTCCACCGCCGCATGCGTGGGGCAGAAGAGCAACGCCGAGAGGTGATCGGCCAGCACGCGGTTGATCTCCTCGGGCATGCGGCGATTGAACGAGCGCAGGCCCGCCTCCACATGCGCGACAGGAATGTGCAGCTTCGCCGCCGCAAGCGCCCCGGCCAGCGTGGAGTTCGTATCGCCATAGACGAGCACCCAATCAGGCCGCTCCTGCATCATTACGCGCTCCAGCGCCTCCAGCATCCTGCCGGTCATCGCGCCGTGGGAGAGGCTATGGATGCCGAGGTGGTGCTGCGGCTCGGGAATCGCAAGCTCCGCAAAGAAGCGCGCCGACATCGTGGGATCAAAGTGCTGCCCCGTATGGACGAGCACCTCCCGAATCCCTTGCGCGCGCAGCGCGCGCGACACCGCCGCTGCCTTCACGAACTGGGGCTGCGCCCCGACGACGGAGAGGATCTTCACGAAAAAGCCTCCTCAAGCGCTGCATGGAACCGGCACACAATATCGCGTTTGTCAATGAATGGCCGGGCCTCGTTTACAATCGTTCGCTTGGGCACACTTCGCATTTCCTCCGCGAAGGCAATAATTTCTTCCAAGGAAACGCTTTTCCTCTTTCTATAATACGGAAAGCTCTCCGGAATCGCTGCATCCCGATGGGTGCCATACACAGGAACCCCATGCATGAGATATTCCCGCACCTTGAGAGGGCATGCCTCTTCCATTGATTTTCTTTCCAAGGCCAACGAAGCAATCCCACACCACGCTCTCGCAAGCAAGGCGCCGAGCGCGTGCTCGTCCAACAGTCCATACACGACAAATCGAGAATCTGCACGGCATTGATGCACCTGTTCTTTGGAAAGCCTCCCAACAATGTGGATCTTGCAGGGAAGCTGGCACTTCCTTGCAGATTCCAGCAACCGATCTAGCCCATGCCAAATATGAAAACTACCTGCGACGAACACGATCTCGGGGACTTTTCCTTGCCTTTCATCTCGCGGAGCCCATCCGTCACTTATCCAAATCCCATTGGGATACACCCAAGTGAAAACATCCTGCCTATTCGCTCGCTCCATCTCGTAATCCAGAATCTCACCCGTAACGCCCACGATTCCAGCGACCTTTCGCAAGGTGACCCGGCCACATACCTTTTCAACCAGTGCAAGCGCACGTCCTCCCCGCAAGGATCTTGCGATTTCTTGTTCTTCCTTCGTGTGGTGGATGGTCACAAGCTTGCGACCAAATGAAAGAGCAAATTGCACCTGCATTGGATCATGGACTGAATGACGCAAAAGAATAATATCATAATGTGCGGCAACTTCCCGAAGCCATTTGTAGAATCCCCTTCTTAGCGCCAGATATCGTTGCAGAGAACCATACGCACCTGAAAAAGAATGCGACACCACCACGGAACTACAAATCCTTCTAGGAGTATGAAGCGAAACATGCCATATCAAGCCAAGCGACTGCGCCGCTTGGCCCTCCCACTCCATTTGCCGGACCACGCCCGGGCTGGGATTCATGGATACTGCAGCATGCAAGATTCGCATCAGGAACGACCTGTTTGCACTTGAAAGCAGCCTAACCACTCGCCGAAGCAGATCGCGCGCCAGGGGGCGAAGTGGAAAGGGCGTTTCCCTTCGGCCATCGCATCCAGCATCGCAAGCGCCGCAGGCGTGAGGATGCCGTCCGCGCGCTCCATCGCCTGCTGCATCTTTTGCCGGAACACCTCGCGCTGCTCGCGCAACCAGACCTCCTCGGGCGTGACAAACCCAAGCTTGTCCATGCGCGTGCGGATCGGCTCAGGCAGGATGCCGCGCATCGCCTCGCGCAGCACGCGCTTGGTGACGCCATCGGCGATCTTGAAGTCGGCAGGCAGCCCCAGCACGAACTCCACGAGGCGATA
>WFOX01000247.1 GCA_015487905.1 Mariprofundales bacterium | reverse complement strand
TTTCCTCCACGATGCCCTCAAAGGCGGGCGTTTTGATCCAGTCGCCGACGAGGAACGGGCGATCCAACATGAGCATCACGGAGCCGAAGAAGTTGGCGATCGTATCGCGCGCGGCCATCGCGACCGCAATGCCGCCGATGCCGAGCGAGGCGATGAGGCCCGAGACCGAAAAGCCGAGGTTTTGCGCGGCGACGATGAGCGCCACCACCACGAGGAAGATCTTGAGCGTGCGCTCGCCCAGGATCACGAGCTGATCGTCCATCTTCGTTTCGGTGGCGGCGGCGCGCTCGCGCAAGTAGGCCCCAAGCCCCTCCACGACGCGCCAGAGGAACCAGGCCGCAAGGATCACGGCGGCGGCGCGCGCCCCCGCATCCATGTAGCGCAAAAGCGGCGTGCGCGCTGCGGGCGGCGCGAGCAGGTGCGCGGCCAAGATCGCGCCCACAAGCCAAAGCAGCCAGCGCATCGGCTTTTCGGCGGCGGCAAGCAGCACATCGTCCAAACGCGTGCGCGTTTTCGCGGCCAGGCGCGTGGCGAAACGATGAAAGCGGGCGAGCAACAAGGGCTGCACGAACACAAACAGCGCCAGCACCGCCACAGCAGCAAGCCAGCGTCCAAGCTCAATGCCCAAAAGCTTGATATGCAACCAATCCCACATGGCTGCGCAGGCTATCCCTGCCCCCCATTGACCGCACCTACACAAAGTCCTACCGTCCAAGCCATGGACAGGCTTTGGGCGCTTGCCGAGCAGGATTTGGGCGCGCTTGTGGGCCGGCGCGTGCGCTATGAGGGGCGCTGGTATCGCGTGCGCGACGCCTTGCCCGCCGAGGGCGTGCTGCTTTTGGAGGCCGAGGACGGCGACGCGGTGCAAGAAGACGCCTTTGGCCGCGCGCATCGGCTGCTTGCGCACACGATTGAGGTGCGCGTGCGCACGCCTGAGGGCACGCCCAGCGAGGCTTGGCGCAGGCTCGCCTTTGATGAGAATGCCCAGGCATGAAACCTCGTTTTTCCTTTACGCGCCGCGATGCGGCGTTTGTGGCCGTCGTCGGTGCCGTGCTCGTCGTGCTTGCGCTTGGCTCCGGCAAGCGCACGACACCCGCCACCCCTGACGATCCGCCGCATCAGCAAGCCACCTCGCGCGCGGCTTGTCTTGGCTGCCATGGTAAGGGAGGCGTGCGCGCGATGCCGAAGCGGCATCCGAAGATGGATCAGTGCTTCATGTGCCATGCGCCGCCGGCGCATTGGGTGGGCAAGCGATGAAGCGCGTGGTGCTCGCCTGCAAGCCGCAAGATGCACGGGCGCAAGCATTGGCTGAGGAGCTTGCGCATTGGCTTGCGGCGCGCGGCTGCGAGGTGCGGCGCTGGCCCGAGCGCCGCGAAGACACAGCGCTTGCCGATTGGGCCGAGCTTGCCGTCGTGTTGGGCGGCGACGGCACACTTTTGCATGTCGCACGCGCGTTCGTGGACAAGAAGGCGCCCGTGCTCGGCGTGAATCTCGGCCGGCTCGGCTTTCTCACCGATGCGCCCGCAGGCTCGGTCAAGGACACGCTCTCTGAGGTCCTTGCGGGGCGCTTCAAGCTGAAAACGCACTTCGCGCTTGTGGTGGAGGCCGAGGACACACAAGGCGTGCGCCCACTCGGGCATGTGCTCAACGACCTCGCCTTGCAGCGCGGCGCGCATCCGCGCATGATCGGCTTTGAGCTTTTCGCGCGCGATCAGTTCGTGTTTCGGCTGCGCGGCGACGGCCTCATCATCTCCACGCCAGCAGGCTCCACGGCCTATGCGCTTTCGGCGGGCGGGCCGATCATCCATCCCGAGGTGGATGCCATCGGCATCGTGCCGATCTGCCCGCATACCTTATCCAACCGCCCGATCGTGCTGCCCGCGACGATGGAGATCATGCTGGCGTTCGTGGAAGGCGAAGAGGCCGCCTTGCATTTGGACGGCCAGTTTCAGGTGCGGCTTCGGCCCGGCGCGCGCGTGCGTGTGAAAAAAGGCGACAGCGTGCGCCTCGTGCATTTGCCCGGGCGGCATTACTTTGATGTGCTGCGCACGAAGCTCGGCTGGGCCGGCGAACGGAGGTGCGGCTAGGTGCTGTTGGAGCTTGCGGTGCGCCATTTCGTCGTGATTGACGAAGCGCGCGTCCGCTTTGCGCCCGGCATGACGGCGCTCACGGGCGAAACGGGCGCCGGCAAGTCCATGCTCGTGGATGCGCTCGCCTTCGTCTTCGGCGCGCGCGCCACCACAGATCTCGTGCGCGCGGGCGCCAACCAGGCCGAGGTGGAGGTGCTTGTGCAGGCTGATCCCGCGCGCGTGGGCGCCCTGTTGGAGGAAGCCGGCGTGGATTGGGAGACAGATGAACCGCTTTTGCTCAAGCGGCGGCTGGAGCGCGACGGGCGCTCGCGCGCCTGGGTGCAGGGGGCACCTGCGCCTGTGCGGCTTTTGCGCGCGCTTGGCGAGCGGCTCGTGGAACTGCACGGCCAGCATGCGCAGCAGGCGCTCATGCGCGCGGAGGCGGCGCGGCATGTGCTGGATGCCGAGGTTGCTCCGGCGCTGCGCGAGGAAGTTGCGCGCGCCTATCGCGCCTGGCGCGAGGCCGAAGAGGCGCTGGCCGCGCTGCGCCGTGCGCGCGAAGAGGCCAAGCGCGAAGAGCATTGGCTGCGCGAAGAGCTTGCGCGCCTGGAGCGCTTGCAGCCTGAGCCGGGGCTTTTGGCGCGCCTGCGCGAAACCGTGGAGGCCGGGCGCCATCGCGCGCAAATCCTGGAAGCGGCAGGCGCGGCGCTCGGCGCCTTGGAAGAGGGCGAGCCGAATGCCGCGGGACTCATCGGCGAGGCTTTGCGCATGCTTGCGCGCGCAAGCAAATGGCACGAGCGGCTTGGCGAGGCGGAAGCCTTGCTTTCCCAGGCGCAAGAGACGCTTGGTGAGGCCGCCGGCCTTTTGCGCGAGGTGTTGGAAGCGGATTGGAACCCCGCCGAGCTTGAGGAGGCTGAGACGCGCTTGGAAGAACTGCGCGCGATGCTCGCGCGGCATGGCACGGATGAGGAAGGGCTGCTCGCGTTGGCCGAAAAATGGCGCCGCAAGCTGGAGCTTATTGAGGCCGGGGATTGGGACGAAGCGCGCGCGCGCAAGGCGCTTGCTGAGGCTGAGGAGAACTACCGCGCTGCCGCCGAGCAGCTCAGCGAGGCCCGCAAGCGCGCAGCCGAAGGGATCCTGGCGCGGTTGCGCCCCGAGCTGGATGCACTCGGCATGGAGGGCATGGCGCTGCGCTTTGCGGTGGAGCCATCCTCTGACCCCCGGGATTGGCGCGAACACGGCTGGGATCATGTGGCTTTGCTGGCGCGCACCGATGCCGCGGGAAACTGGCGGCCGTTCGCCGAGGTCGCCTCCGGCGGGGAGCTGTCGCGGCTTGCGCTGGCGCTGCGCGCATCCGGCGGTGTGGATGCGCCGCCCATCGCCGTCTTTGACGAGGCCGATGTCGGCGTGGGCGGCGAGACGGCCTGGCGCGTGGGCGCCCTGCTCAAGCGCATGAGCCGCGAAGGCAGGCAGGTGCTCGTGATCTCCCACCTTCCGCAGGTCGCGGCCTGCGCCGATCACCAGATCACCGTGGAAAAAACGATGCAAGAAGGCCGGCCGCATGTGCGCGCGCGCGTGTTGGAGCATGAAGAAGCGCGCATCGCCGAGCTTGCGCGCATGCTCGGGGATCGCGCGGCCACCCAGCAAGCCGCGCGCATGCTCGCCAAAGGCCGGGACATCCAGCCATGAACATCCGCGAAGCCAAGGCCACCGATGCCGAGGCCATCGCGCGGCTCATCGCCGCAGAAGCCGCGCGCGGCGTGCTCTTGCCGCGCGAGCGCGAGGATGTGTTGGAGCATTTGCAGGAGTTTCTCGTGGCCGAGACGGATGAAGGCCTGGCCGGCGCAGGCGCCTTGCACATCTATGATGAGACGCTTGCCGAGGTGCGCTCCCTCGTTGTGGCTCCGGCCTTTCGCGGGCGCGGCGTGGGGGCGGCGCTTGTGGCGGCGCTGGAAGCACGCGCGCATGCGCTGGGCATCGCGCGCGTCTTCGCGCTCACTTATGAGACGCGCTTTTTTGCGCGACTTGGCTATGCCGAGGTGCCCAAGGAGTCGCTGCCGCAGAAGATTTGGGGCGTGTGCGTGCATTGCGCGCACTTTCCGCGCTGCGACGAAACGGCCATGATCAAAACGCTTGTGCAGGACAAAGCCGCATGAATCCCGCTTTGCAGATCTGGCTTGCGACACTGGCTTTTGCCGTGATGCACAGCGCCTTTGCCGCAGAAGGGATCAAAGCGCGCGTGCAGCAACGCCTGCGCCTTCCGCCACACCGCTACCGCTTGCTCTATGTGCTGTTCTCGCTTGCGCTTGCCGGGATGTGGTTGGGCTTTGTGAAATCGCTTCCGGATGCCGCAGGCTACCGATGGCCGCAAGGATGGCATGGCCTTGGCCGCGCCGTGCAGATCCTCGGGGCGGGACTCTTCATCTGGTCGCTGGCCGTGATGGACGGGCGACTGTTCCTCGGCCTCAAACCCTGGCCTGAGACCGCAGAACCCATTGTCGCGCGCGGGCCGTATGCCTGGGTGCGCCATCCGCTCTATCTCGGCGCTTTGCTCGTGCTCTGGGGCGATCCGGCAAAAAGCCGCAACGAGCTGCACCTTGCGCTGGCCGCAAGCCTTTATCTCTTCATCGGCGCCTGGCTGGAAGAGCGGCGCATGCTGCGCATGAATCCCGCCTATCGGCGCTATCGCGCGCGCACGC
>WFOX01000246.1 GCA_015487905.1 Mariprofundales bacterium | reverse complement strand
GGACAAAACCAAACACGAACACGAGTATCAGAAAAAAGCCAGGAAGCACGACGAAGAAAAAGATGAATAGGGGTGAGGGATGGTAGGTCGGGCTTTCGCCCGACATTCCCCGGTTGCCCGTTGCACACCGTTTGCAACACGCACCTGTAGAGGCGACCCGATGGGTCGCCCGAACACCTGTGCCGGCGGTTGTTTTGTCGGGCGAGGCATCGCCTCGCCCCTGCGGATGGTGGTTGCGAACGCCGGCGCCATGTCGCCTTGAAAGGCGACCTACGGTTGCTGATTGCAAACCGCTGGCAAAAATCGGGGTAGCTCGGGTTTCAACCCGCGGCGGTTTTCCGGGGCCATGCGGCCAAGGGCGTGTTCCTTGATGCGTATGCCGCTGCGCCATACACTCGCCGCACTTGTGAGCAACAATCGGCCGGATTCGGGTGCAGTTGGATGATCCATTGCCGCAGCCAAGCAGGTAACGAGAGGAACGGGGCGCCCGCCGCGGGCCGCCCGGTGCCGTCGTCCGGCTAAAGCGGATGCGCTGCCCATTTTGCGCCCATCCCTCCACGCGGGTCGTGGACTCGCGCCTTGTGGCCGAAGGCGATGCCGTGCGCCGCAGACGGCTTTGCGAGGGTTGCGGGCGGCGCTTCACCACCCTGGAGCGCGCCGAGATCCGCTATCCCGTCGTCGTGAAGAAGGACGGCACGCGCGAGGCCTTTGATCCAGACAAGCTTGAGCGTGGCATGCGCATCGCGCTGGAAAAGCGCCCCGTGCCCGCCGAGGATGTGGAGGCGGCGCTGAGAAGAATCCTTGCGCGCGTGCTGGATCGCGATGCGCGCGAGATCCCGTCCAAGGAGATCGGCGCCTTCGTGATGGAGGAGCTGAAAAACCTGGATCCTGTGGCCTATGTGCGGTTTGCGTCCGTCTATCGCGAGTTCAAGGATGTGGGCGAGTTCATTGATGCGGCACGCGCCGCCAAAGGAGATGAACGATGACGAAGAAGGTGCTCGTGCTTCCGGGTGATGGCATCGGCCCCGAGATCGTGCAGGCGACCGTGGCCGTGCTGGAAAGGATGGATGCGCTTTTCGGCCTCGGGCTTGAGATGGAAGAGGGCCTCATCGGTGGTGCGGCTACCGATGCCACGGGCGATCCCTATCCCGAAGAGACGCGCCGGCTTGCGCACGAGGCCGATGCGGTGCTTTTGGGGGCGGTGGGCGGCCCCAAGTGGGAGAGCCTTCCCAAGCCCCAGCGGCCTGAGGCGGGGCTTTTAGCGATCCGCAAGGACTTGGCGCTTTTCGCCAACCTGCGCCCTGCGCGCATCTTTCCCGAGCTTGCCGATGCCTCCACGCTCAAGCGCGAGGTGATTGAGGGCGTGGATCTCATCGTCGTGCGCGAGCTGGTTTCCGGCATCTACTTCGGCGAGCCGCGCGGGATTGTGGAAGAACACGGCGAGCGCAAAGGGATCAATACGCTCGTCTATCGCGAGCATGAGATTGCGCGCATCGCGCGGGTCGCCTTTGAAACGGCAAGAAAGCGCCGGCGCGATGTCGTAAGCGTAGATAAGGCGAATGTGCTGGAGGCGACGGAGCTTTGGCGCGAGGTGGTGAGTCGCGTGCATGCGGACTATCCCGATGTGCGCCTCAGGCACATGTATGTGGACAACGCGGCCATGCAGCTCGTGCGCGATCCCAAGCAGTTTGATGTGATTGTGACGACGAACATGTTCGGCGATATCCTTTCCGATGAGGCGGCGATGCTCACAGGCTCCATCGGCATGCTGCCCTCGGCGTCCTTGGGCGAGCGGCATGCGCTTTATGAGCCGGTGCATGGCTCCGCGCCCGATATCGCAGGACGCGGCATCGCCAATCCGATGGCGACGATGCTGTCTGCGGCGATGATGCTGCGCTTTAGCCTCGGGGCGCCGGAGGCCGCTGACGCCTTGGAGCGGGCCGTGGAAGCGGTGCTTGCCGCAGGCGTGCGCACGCCGGATTTGGGCGGAAACGCAGGCACGATGGAGGTGGCCCGCGCCGTGATCACGAAGCTGGAGGAGGAAGCGCAATGAGCGCCTTGCTGCCGAAAAAGGACGGCTATCGCGTGGCCGTGGTTGGCGCAACCGGCGAGGTCGGCCGCACGATGCTGGAGATTCTGGAAGAGCGCGACTTTCCGGTGGCCGAGCTTGCATTGCTTGCTTCCGAGCGCAGCGCGGGCGAGCGGCTTTCCTTCCGCGGCGCCGAAATCACGGTGCAAAAGCTCGCCGAGTTCAACCCCGCGGGCTGGGATCTCGCGCTCTTTTCGGCCGGGGCGAGTGTCTCGCGCGAATACGCGCCGCGCTTTGCCGAGGCGGGCTGCTATGTCGTGGACAACTCCTCGGCCTGGCGCATGGATCCTGAGATCCCGCTCATCGTGCCCGAGGTCAATCCGCATCGTTTGGCCGATGCTCAAAAGCATCGCATCATCGCCAACCCCAACTGCTCCACGATCCAGATGGTCGTGGCGCTCAAGCCCTTGCACGATGCCGTGCCGATCGCGCGCGTGGTCGTGGCGACCTATCAGGCCGTCTCAGGCGCGGGACGCAAGGCGATGGACGAGCTTTTGGAACAAACGCGGCTTTTGCTCTCGGGCCGCCCCGAGGAGGCCAAGCCCAAGCACCTGCCCGCACGCATCGCCTTCAATGTGATTCCGCACATTGATGTTTTTCTGGAAGACGGCTATACCAAGGAAGAGCACAAGATGATGCAGGAAACGCGCAAGATCATGGAGGCGGACATTAAAGTCACGGCGACCACCGTGCGCGTGCCCGTGTTCTACGGCCATGCCGAGGCCGTGAATGTGAGCTTCACAGGGCCGATGAGCGCGGATCGCGCGCGCGAGATTCTCGCGGAGGCGCCTGGGGTTGCCGTCGTGGATGACCCGGCCACCCACGACTACCCGATGCCGATGGAGGCCGCGGGCACCGATGCGGTCTGGGTCGGTCGCATTCGCGATGACGATTCTTTCCCGAATAGCTTGAACTTATGGATCGTTGCTGATAATGTGCGTAAGGGTGCAGCGCTAAATGCCGTCCAGATTGCGGAAATGCTGATCGGGCGGCAGGGTTAGCGCATCCTTCTGCGCAAGGAGGGTGCGATGCGGATTTGGCGG
>WFOX01000245.1 GCA_015487905.1 Mariprofundales bacterium | reverse complement strand
CCTGGCTGATCACGCCGCTGCTCGAGGGCCTGCGCGCGTTCGGCCGCTCCATGCGCGGCGTCATCACCGAGGAGGCGAACCTTTTTGCGATCGAGTCGCGCACCTCGAGCCCCGTGCGCATCGTGCGCGGCGAGGACATGCAGGCGATCGGTCTGGCGGGGCTGTATCCGGTCGGCGAGGGCGCAGGCTACGCAGGCGGCATCGTCTCGGCCGCCGTGGACGGCCTGCGCGCAGCCGAAGCGCTCATCCGCACGCACGCAGCGTGAATCCGCGCATCACGGGCTTTCCGCCCGTGGCAGGCGAGGATGCGCGCGTGCTCGTGCTTGGCACGATGCCAAGCCCCGCGTCGCTCGCGGCGGGCTTTTACTATGCGCATCCGCAGAACCAGTTCTGGCGGATCATGGAAGCATTGGTGGGCGTGCCTGCTGCTGCGCCGTTCGCCGTGCGCGCGGAAGGCCTCAAGCGCGCGCGCATCGCGCTTTGGGATGTGTGCCGCACCTGCATTCGGCCCGGCAGCGCCGATGCGGAGATTCGCGCGGTGGAGCCGAACGATTTCATTTCGTTCTTTGCGCGCCATCCGCACATCCGCGCCGTGTTCTTCAACGGCACCACGGCCGAGCGGCTTTTTCGCCGCCATGTGTGGCCCCATCTTCCCGAGAGGGTGCGCACGCTCCACTTTGCGCGGCTTCCGTCCACGAGTCCTGCGCATGCCACGCGCTCGTTTGAAGAAAAGCTTGCGGCTTGGCGCGTTCTTCTTGCGTGGTTGTAAAGCGTTTGGCGAAGCTGCGCCCCCCTCGGTAGATTGCGCGCATGCCTGAAGCGCCGAGCAAGCAGGGGGCACAAGCGCCGCGCGCAGAAGCCGAGCCGCGCATAGAAGAGACCGAAGAGGTCTTTGACCGAACGATTCGGGAGCTCAAAGAGGAGCAAGAGCGCGCGCCGCGCTTTCCGGTGCGTTGGCGCTTTGCGCTGTTCGTGGGCTTGGCCGTGATGGTCGCGGTGGGCATCTTGCTCGTGCTGATCTTGCAGTTTGAGCGCGAGGCGTGGTTGGAAAGCCAACGCGAGCAGGCGCGCGTGCATGTGGGCCGTTTGGCCGATGAGCTCAAGATTCCCATGCTTGCGGGCTTTCGGGCCGAGATTGATGTGATCGCCGGCAACTTTCTCAAAAATACGCCCTCGGCCGTGGGGCTGCACATCCGCATGGCCGACGGCCAAGAGCTGCGCTATGGCCAAGTGGATGCCTCTTCACCGCTTGCAGGCGGACAGCGCGTCCAAGGCGGTGGGCTTTGGTATCGCGCGCCGGTCGTCTATGGCGGCACGAAGGTAGGCGAAGTGGCCGTGCGTTTTTCCGAGGAGGCTTGGAAGGCGCGGGCGGCGCGGCTTGCGCGCAGGATCGTGGCCATCGGCGTGCTCGTGATCGTGCTGGCGATGGCGGGCGTGCTTTGGATTGCAGGGAGGTTGAGCGAGCCATTGGAGGAGCTTGCGCGCGCGGCGCGTGCGGTGGCCTATGGCGACTACACGGTGCGCCTGCCGATCACGGGCAACGACGAGATCAACGATGCGATTGCGCAGTTCAATGCGATGGTGGCCGAGCTGCGCCACAAGGAGGAGCTGCGCGATGTCTTCGGCCGCTACCTCAACCCGAAGCTCGTTTCCGAAGTGTTTGATCAAACGGCGCCCCAGGCCGCGATGCGCTCGGAGCGGCGCGAGGTGTCGGTGCTCTTTGCCGACATGGTGAACTTCACGGCCTTTTCCGAATCCACGGATACAAGCCAAGTGATTGAGGTGCTCAATCAGCACTTTGAGGTCTTTCACCGCATCATTGACTACTACGGCGGTGTCGTGGACAAATACATCGGCGATGCGGTCATGGCCGTCTTCAACCATCCCAAGGACGATCCCGCGCACCCAAGAAGCGCGGTGAAAGCCGCATTGGCGATGGTGGCGGCCTGCCGACGGCTCGGCGTGCTGCGGCCTGACGGCAAGCCCATTCAGTTCCGCGTGGGCATCAACTGCGGCGAGGTGATCGTGGGCCCGATCGGCGCCGAACGGCGCCTGGAATACACGGTCATCGGCGATACCGTGAACATCGCCTCGCGCCTGGCCGGCCTCGGCGAAGGCGGCCAGGTCGTGATCACGCGCAAGACTTTTGCGCGTGTGGGCGAGGGCTTCCGCTTCGTCTCGTTGGGGGAAAAGCGCATCAAGGGGATTTCCAAGCCCGTGGAGTGCGGCATCGTGGAGGCCGAGGCCAAAGAGGTGCGCGATCAGCTTCGCCATGCGGTCGCGCTTGCGCTGGATCTCACATTGCCTTCGGGGCTGCGGGAGCTCGTAGGGGAGGACGATGCGTAAAGCGATCGTGCCGCTTGTGTGCGCAGGGCTTCTTTTGTCCGGCTGCGCAAGCCTGGGCAAGTTCGCGCAGTCGCTCACTGATCCGATTGCGGCGGCTGAGCGCGCCTATGCGCGCGGCGATCTCATGAAGGCGCGCGAAATCCTGCTCAAGGTGCCCAAGGACGATCCGCGCTACAAAGAGGCGCAGCGCTTGCTGCGCAAGAAGGTGGATCCGGCAAGGCGCAAGCTCATCCGCAAATACCGCTTGGCCGCCGAGCGCGCCGAGCGTGAAGGCAAGTGGTGGCGCGCAGCCGAGCTTTACGAGCAGGCGGCAAGCTTTTCCATCGCGCCCAAGGAACTGCTTGCGCGCAAGAACAAGGCCGAGATGCGCGTGCGCAAGGAGCGGTTCTTGCAGCTTTTGGAGGCGCGTCGCGCCGAGGACGAACCCTTCGTGCGCTGGCGCGAGCACTATGCAGCAGGCAAGGGGTTGGATCCCGAGGACTGGGTGCTTGGGCGCAAGCGGCGCGAGGTGGAGCGCCTGATTGAACAGCGTGCGGATCGCGCGCTTGCGGAAGCGCGCTTTTTCCTCGCCAAGGGGCTTCCTGAGATCGCATTCGTGGAGATAGAAAGCCATCTCAAGCTTGCGCCGGACTCCGAGCAGGGCCGCAGGCTTTATGCCGAGGTGCTGCGCGCGATGCCGAAAGAACTGCGCAAGCTTGCGCTGGCACCGAAAAAGCGCGCTCATCGCCGCAAGCGCGTGCGTCGGCGGCGCTTGCCGCCGAAACCTGCGCATCCCGTGCATGTGCCCACCTTGGCCGAGATCAAAAAGGCGATGGAAGCGCACGATTGGTTGAAAGCGCGGCGCATGGCGCTTGTGATCCGCCGCGAAGGCAAGCCCAAGGAAGCGAAGGAAGCGGCCAAGCTGCTCGGCGAGATCAACAAGGCCATGGCCGAGGATGCGCGCAAGCACTATGAAAAGGGCCGCGTCTTCTTCCGCAAGGAAGATTTGGATGCGGCGATCCGCGAATGGGAAAAGGCCGTGCGCCTGGATCCCGACAATCTGGAATACGAAGAGGCGTTGCGGCGTGCGCGCTTGCTCAAAGAGCGCCTTAAGCTTTTGCGTGCGGCGGAGAAAGAGCCGGCTCCGCCTGAAGAGAGCGAGGATAAGGCCAAGGAGCAAACGCCGTGAAGCAGCACTGGGGCATTCCGGCGCCAAGGTGCAAGACGCGCCAAATCCATGTGGGCACGGTGCCGATCGGTGGCGATGCCCCGATCGCCGTGCAGACGATGACGAACACGCCCACGAAGGATGCCACGGCCACGCTTGCGCAAATCCGCAAGGTGGCGGAAGCGGGCGCCGATCTCGTGCGCGTGTCCGTCCCCGATCCCGCCTCAGCCAAGGCCTTGCGCCGGATCGTCGCCGAATCCCCGATCCCGGTCATTGCGGACATTCATTTCAGTTGGAAGCTCGCCTTGGCGGCCCTGGATGCGGGCGTGCAGGGCTTGCGCATCAATCCGGGCAACATCGGCGCGCGCAAATATGTGGCGCGCATCGTGGAGGCCGCCGCCGCCCGCGAGGTGCCGATTCGCATCGGTGTCAATGCGGGATCGCTTGAAACGCGGCTTTTGGAGAAATACGGCGAGCCGACACCCGAGGCGATGGTGGAATCGGCCCTGGATCATATCCGGATTCTGGAGGAGCTCGGCTATCGCGAGATCAAGATCTCGCTCAAGGCGAGCAATGTTCCGCTGACCGTGGCCGCCTACCGCCTGCTTGCGCGTGCCTGCGACTATCCATTGCATCTCGGCATCACCGAGGCGGGCGGCCCGCGCGCGGGCACCGTGAAATCCGCGGTCGGGCTTGGGATTCTGCTTGCTGAGGGCATCGGCGATACGATCCGCGTGTCGCTTGCCGCCGATCCCGTGGAGGAGGTCAAGGTTGGCCATGAGATCCTCAAATCCCTGGGGCTTGCAAGCCGCGGTGTGAACATCGTCGCCTGCCCGAGCTGCGCGCGGCAGAAGTTTGAGGTGATTGACACCGTGGCCAAGCTGGAGGAGGCGCTTGCGCACATCCGCGAGCCTGTCACGGTTGCGATCATCGGCTGCGTCGTCAACGGCCCCGGAGAAGCGCGCGAGGCGGACATCGGTATCACGGGCGGCTATCCCGTGCACACGCTCTATCGCCACGGCGAGCGCGTCGGCAAGGTGCGCACGGAGGAGCTTGTGGAGCGCGTCGTGCGCGAGGTGGAGGCGCTGGTGGCCGAGCGCCGCAAGGAGGCGGCCTAGGTGCGCATCCAGCGCGTGCGCGGCATCCCGGATTGGCTTGGTGCGGACGCAGCCCGGCTGCGCCTCTTGGAAGAACAGGGCATCGGGCTTGCGCGGCAATACGGCTACCAGGAGGTCGTGCTACCCGTCTTGGAGCCCAAGGAACTCTTCGTGCGCTCCATCGGCACGCATACGGACATCGTCGGCAAGGAGATGTATTGCTTTGAGGACCGCGGCGGTGAGGCCATTTGCCTGCGGCCTGAGGGCACGGCAGGAGCCGTGCGCGCGTTCTTGCAAGCCGGATTGCACCGGGGAGGCACGCAGCGCTGGTGCTATGTCGGGCCGATGTTTCGCCGCGAGCGCCCGCAAAAGGGACGATTGCGGCAATTCACGCAGTTCGGCTGCGAATGCTTCGGGCTGGCCTCGCCTGCCGCCGATGTGGAGCTGCTTGCGCTCGCCTGGCGCTATCTGGACGCGCTCGGTGTGGCGGCGCGCGTGCGGCTGCTTCTCAACTCGCTTGGCTGTTCCGTATGCCGCCCGCCCTACCGCGAGCGACTCGTGGCGTTTTTGGAAGCGCGGCGCGAGCGGCTTTGCGCCGATTGCCAGGCGCGCATCACGCGCAATCCCATGCGCGTGCTGGATTGCAAGAACGCCTCATGCCAAGCGGAGCTGCAAAGCGCGCCGCACATGCTGGATATGCTTTGCGATGCTTGCCGCGCGCATTTTGCCGAGGTGCGGGCGGGGTTGGAGGCGCTTGGGATCGCCTATCGTGTGGATCCCAAGATCGTGCGCGGCTTGGATTACTACACGCGCACGGCCTTTGAGTTCGTGGCGGAAGGCTTGGGCGCGCAGGCCACGGTGCTTGCGGGCGGGCGCTATGACGGGCTTGTGAAGGCGCTGGGCGGGCCTGATGTGCCCGCGGTGGGCTTTGCAGCGGGTCTGGAGCGGCTTGCGCTTTTGCTGGATGAAGCTCCTCTTGCGGCGCCTGATGCCGTCGTCATCGCGCTGGGGGAGGAGATGCTTGCGCCCTCGCTCAAGGTGGCCGAGGCGTTGCGTCGCGAGGGCTTCTTCGTCGTGCATGCAGGCGGCGGCGGGGCCAAGCGCCAGTTCCGCGAAGCGGATCGCCAGGGCGCGCGCTGGGCTGTGATCGTCGGCGAGGATGAGTGGAAGCGGGGGCTTGTGCGCGTAAAGGACTTGCAAACGGGCACCCAGCACGAGCTTGATTTAGAGGAGGCGTGCAAACTTTTGCGAACGGATTGATCTATCGCGGTTTGCTCCTCGTTGCGCAAGCGACTAGCATCGCACGCGCTTGAAAAAGTGAGCGCTCGCGCTCGCTTTTTTTATTTCGCCAGCGGGGAAAGCAAGTTGGATGTTGCTGCGCGCGTGCAGGCGCTCGCGGAGCCGATCGCAGCCGATTTGGGCGTGGAGGTGCTCGCCATAGAGCTCGCAGGCGGGCGCACGCCCGTGTTGCGCGTCGTGCTGGATCGCGCAGGCGGCGTGGATTGCGATCTTTTGGAAGCGTTTTCGCGCGCGCTTTCGCTGCAACTGGACGCCGAGGACTTGATCCAAGGCAGCTATCGCTTGGAGGTGAGCTCGCCAGGCTTGGATTGGCCGATGCAGCGCCCGGAGGACTTTCGGCGGCACCTAGGCGAGCGTTGGAAGCTGGTGATGCGCGATGGTCGCACGCTTTGCGGACGCGGACTGGCCGTGGAACGCACGCATGTGCGCGTGCGCATGGATGACGGCAAGGAAGTGGATGTAGAGCTTTCCCAAGTGGCGCGCGCCGTGCGCGAGCCCGAAGTGGAACCCATGCGGAAACGAGGTGGTCGCTCATGAGTCAGGAAATCTTGCATGTCGCCCAAGCTGTTGCGCGCGAAAAGGGGTTGGATGCGGAGACCGTGCTCGGCGCGATGGAGCAGGCGATCCGCACCGCTGCGCGCCGTTTTCACAAGGGAAAGAACCTTGCTGCCGAGATTGATCGCACGACTGGCGAGGTGCGGCTATACCATGTGCGTCGCGTCGTGGAAGAGGTGGAAGATCCGATCAATGAGCTCACGTTGGAGGAGGCGCGCAAGCAAAAGCCCGATGCGAAGATCGGCGACGAGTTGCGCGAGGAGTTGCCGCCGATTGATCTTGAGCGCATTGCGGCGCACACGGCCAAGCATGTGATCGCGCAGAAACTGCGCGATGCCGAGCGCGAGCGCATCTATGAAGAATACGCGCCGCGCGTGGGGGAGCTCACGACCGGCATCGTCAAGCGCGTGGAGCGCGGCAATGTGTATCTGGATCTCGGCAAGGCCGAAGCGGTCATGTATCGCGAGGACTGCATCCCCCGCGAGACCTTCCGCCAGGGCGATCGCGTGCGCGTGTATATCCGCGAGGTGCGCAAGCATGCCAAGGGGCCGCAGGTGATCGTCTCGCGCGCCGATGCAGGGATGGTGCTGCGGCTGTTTGAGCTGGAGGTGCCGGAGATCCAAGAGGGGCTTGTGGAAATCAAGGCCATTGCGCGTGAGCCGGGCGTGCGCACGAAGATCGCGGTGGCTTCCAACGATCCGCATGTGGATCCCGTAGGCGCCTGCGTGGGGGCACGCGGCGCGCGCGTGCAAGCGGTCGTGAATGAATTGCACGGCGAGAAGATTGACATTATTGAATGGACGGACGATCCCGCCGCACTTGTTGTCAATGCGCTGGCGCCGGCTGAGATTGAGCGCGTCGTCATTGACGAGGACAAGCACACGATCGAGGTCGTCGTGACCGAAGAAAACCTGGCCGTGGCCATCGGCAAAAACGGCGTGAATGTGCGCCTTGCGCAAGAGCTTACGGGTTGGAACATTGAGTTGCTGACGGTGGAGCAGGAAGCGGAAAGGCGCCGCGAAGAGGCCGAGGCCGCGCTGCGCTTGTTCGTGGAGCGGTTGGATGTGGATGAGTCTTTGGCCGAGTTGCTCGTGAATGAGGGATTTTACACCTTGGAGGACGTCGCCTATTGCGAGCAAGCGGAGCTGGAGGAGATTGAAGGGATTGATGCGGAGATCGCAGCCGAGTTGCAAATGCGCGCGCGGGAGGCCTTGCTTGCCGATGCGATGAAGCAGGCCGCGCAAGAGGCAGGCGAGGGCACGCCGCTTTCGGAGCTGGAGGGCATTCCCGGCGAGCTTGCGGAAAAGTTGATCGCAGCCGGTGTGCGCAGCGTGGAGGAGCTTGCCGAGATCGCCGTGGACGATTTGGAGGATCTCAGCGACGAAGAGCGCGATGTGCTCGGCAAGCTGATCTTGCAAGCGCGCGAAAAGCTGGGTTGGTTTGACGAGGGGAAAGCGCAGGAATCCTGATCGTCTGCACGGCGTGTTGCGCAGTTGCATCGTCTGTCGGCAAAAGCAGCCGAAAGAGGCGATGCTGCGCATCGTCGTGGACGAAAAAGGTGAGCTCTGGCCCGATCCCTTGGCGCAGGCACCGGGCCGTGGCGCTTATCTTTGTCTTTCGCCGTCTTGTCTTTCCCGCACGCGCAAGGGGCTGCGCGCAATCCGCGCCAAGCAGCCGCACGCACGGCCCGATTGGGACGCGCTTTGCGCGCGCATCGTGGCCGCCCTTGCTGCCGCGATTGAGGCGCGCATGCGCCATGCCCGGCCTCAGGCCGCGATCGGACGGGATGCGGTGATGCGGCGCATGTGGTATCCTGCGCCGCTCATCGTTGTGCTCGCAAGGGATGCGGGCGAAGCGCTCGTGCGCCAAGTCGGGCGGGCCGTGGAGCAGCGACGCGCGGCGGGCGATCCCGTGGAGCTCGTGGAGGGGCCGCCCGCGGATGTGCTCGGCGCTTGGTTTGGGCGCACACGGCTTGCGGTCGTGGGGCTGGAAAGTGGGCTTGGGGCACCGATCGTGCGTTGGCTCGCATGGCTTGCGCGACTAGGCGCAACGGAGTGGTGGAAAAAGGAGACGCATGGCAAAGAAACTGCTTGAGCTGGCAAATGAGCTGAACGCGAATGTTCAAGAGCTCATGGAAGTGGCCGAGAAGGCCGGCGTGCGCGTGGAGCTTATCACCCAGCCTCTGAGCGAAGAGGAAGAGGCGCGCGTGCGCGAGGCCTTTGCCGCGGCGCGCACGAACGGCGGCGCGGGCGTGCGCAAGGTGGTTCTGCGCACGACGACCGTGGGGGGTGAGGCGAGAAGCCGCGAAGGGGCGGCCAAGCCTGTGGAAGTGATCACGAAGCGCAGCCGCCGGCGCGTGCTTAAACCCAAACTCGGGGCCACGCCCAAGGCGGAAGAAAAGACCGCCCAAGCTGCCTCTACTGGGGAGCGCAGTGCTGCGAAGGCTCAGGCCAGCAAGCCCGCATCGGCAAGCGCAAGAAAGGCGGCAAGCGCGCGAACGGGGGGAGGCGCGGAGCCTGCGCGCGCCGCGCGCACGCGCGGGCCTGCAAAGACGCTTTCGCCTGCGGAGATCGCGCGTCAGCGCACGACGCAGATCCTCAGCGAAGAAGAGAAAAAGCGACGCGAAGAAGCGCGCAAGCGGCGTGAAGCGCGTCATGCGGCGCGTCGTGCAGGGAGCGCGCAACCGACGCAGGCTGCTGCGCGTCGTCCTGCTGCCGCAGCGAGTGCCCCCAAAGCCACGCCTTTGCGCGTGGCCGTGATTCCGGAGCCTGAGCGCAAGAAGAAGGAAAAGAAGAAAAAGGCGCTTTCGCGGGCAGAAAAGGTTGCGCGGCGTGAATATCTGGAGAAGAAGACGCTGGTGCTTACGGAAGAGGAAGAAGAGCGCCTGGCGCGCCTTGCCAAGGGGCCGCGCAAGAAGAAGCGCAAGGAGGAAGAGGAGGAGCAGGCAAGGCCCAAGGTCGTGCGCGAGGTGGAGATCACGGATCCGATTCTCGTGTCCGATCTTGCCCAGCGCATGGCCGTGAAAGTCGGCGAGGTTGTGAAAAAGCTTGTGGAAATGGGCGCGATGGTGCGCGCCAACGATCCGATTGATGCGGATACCGCCGTGCTCGTCGTGGAGGAGTTCGGGCATAAGCCCAAGGTCATCAATGAAGCGGCGGTGGAGGATGTGCTTGCCGAGGAGCCTGAGGACGATCCTGACAAGCTCAAGCCGCGTCCGCCTGTGGTCGTCGTCATCGGCCATGTGGATCACGGCAAGACCACGCTTTTGGATGCGCTCAGACGCACGAATGTGGCCGCACGCGAGGCGGGCGGCATCACGCAACACATCGGCGCCTACATGGTGAAGCTTGAGGACGGCAACCGCGTCGTGTTCATTGACACGCCCGGGCACGAGGCCTTCACGAGCCTGCGCGCGCGCGGTGCGAAGGTGGCCGATGTGGCCGTGCTCGTCGTCGCCGCCGATGACGGCGTGAAACCGCAGACGATTGAGGCCATCAACCACGCGCGTGCGGCGGAAATCCCGATCGTGGTGGCGATCAACAAGGTGGACAAGCCTGAGGCGAATCCCGACATGGTGCGCCGCCAGCTCGCCGAGCAGGGG
>WFOX01000244.1 GCA_015487905.1 Mariprofundales bacterium | reverse complement strand
TGTTCAATGGCCTCCATCATGGAGCGGAAGCGCCGCGTGCTTCGGCCGTGCACGATGATGTCCCAGCCTTCCTTCACGCGCGACCAGTTGTGATCGCGATCCATGACGATCTGCTCGCGCCCGCCGCCCGAGGCGAAGCGGTAGTCGTAATCCCCTTGCGCGCGGATGGCGACAAAGGCCTCGTCCATGCGCGCGATGTATTTGTGCGCGGTCTGCACGCCGACATCGCGCCCGTCGAGCAGCGCATGCACGCGCACGCGCCGCACGCCTTCCTTGGCCAGATGATCCAGCACGGCAAGGAAGTGGTCTATGTGCGCATGGATGCCGCCATCGGAAAGCAGCCCGATCAAATGCACCGTATGGCCCGCCTGGCCGCGCTTCACGATCTCGCGCATCGTCTCGCTCGCAAAGAGCGAGCCGTCGCGAATGGCCTGGGCGATGCGTGTGGGGCCTTGCGGCAGGATGCGGCCTGCGCCCATCGTGAGATGCCCGACTTCAGACCCGCCGAGATCCTTGGGATTCGGAAGCCCCACATAGGGGCCGTGCGTGAGCAGCGTCGTTTTCGGAAACTTTTGCCAGAGCCGATCGTAGTTCGGCGTCTTGGCCGCGGCGATCGCATCCTCGGGGCCGCCTGTGCCGATGCCCCAGCCGTCCAGCACGACGAGCACGACATGGCGGGGACGATCGCGAAACCGTGCATGCACGCTCAATCCTCGCCTCCTGCGGCTTTTGCGAGCGCCTCTTCATCCAGGGCCTTGGGATCCACGCGCAAAATTGCGCTTTTCGCCTGCCAATCCACGAAGGCTTCCACGACACCGGGCACGGCAAGCAGCGCCTCTTCGGCTGCGCGCGCATCTGAATAGTCGCGCGCAAGGTGCAGCATGCGGGTTGCGAGCATCTTCGGCGGGCGCTGCGAAAGCGCGATCACAAGCCAAAGCCCCATGAGCGCGGCCACAGCGAGAAACACGCCCGCCTCGCCCCAGCGCGCGTGCGCCCAGCCGCCGAGCGCGCCACCCGCAAAGGCGCCCAGAAACTGCGCGCTGGAATAGACACCCATCGCTGTGCCGCGCGCAGAAAGCGGGGCTGCGCGCGAAATCCACGAGGGAAGTGTCGCCTCCAGCACATTGTAGAAGAGGAAAAAGACCCAAAGCGCAAAGACGACCGCCGCCATCGTGCCGGCATGCGCAAGCAGCAGCGCCGAGGCACCGACGCCCGCGATGGCGAGCAGATACACCTCTTTCATCTTGCCGCGTTTTTCGGCCACGATGATGAACGGAACCATCACGGCAAGCGCCGCAACGAGCACAGGCAGATACACCCAAGGATGCTTGATGCTGGGAAGCCCCAGCCGGTTTTGCAGCACGAACGGCAAGGCCACGAAGATCGCGGTCATGCCCGCATGCAATGCGAAGATGCCGAAATCCAGCCGCAGCAAATCCGCATCGCCGAGCACGCGCGCCCAGTCTCCCGCCGCCTCGGCCCCGGCATGGCGCACGATGCGCGGTGGCGTGGGGATCACAAAGGCCACGACGAGCACCGAAAGCGCCGCAAAGAGCGCCGTCAGCCAAAAGATGCCGGGAACCCCGATCGCCGCATCCAACCACGGCGCCAGCACGAGCGAGCCCGCAAAGGCAAGCCCAATCGTCATGCCGATCGTGGCCATCGCGGAAAGGCGCACTTCCTCGCGCGTGAGATCAGCAAGCAGCGCCGTGAGCGCTGCCGAGATCGCGCCTGCGCCCTGAATCGCGCGGCCTGCGATCACGCCCTCAATCGTGCGGCTTGTGGCGGCGATGATGGAGCCGATCGCGAAGACGACGAGACCAGCAATGATCACGGGCTTGCGCCCGATGCGGTCGGAAAGCCTGCCCAACGGGATCTGAAGGATCGCCATCGCAAGCCCATAGGCGCCGAGCGCCATGCCGATCTTCTCGGGTGTGGCATGCGCAAGCTGCGTCGCATAAAGCGCAAACACAGGCAGAATCAAAAACAGCCCGAACATGCGCAGCGCATAGACGCCCGCAATCGCAAAGACGCTT
>WFOX01000243.1 GCA_015487905.1 Mariprofundales bacterium | reverse complement strand
GCGCCTGGGAAGACGAACACATCTCCGATGAGGCATTGCGCATCCGTCCGCTGCGGCGCAAGAACGCCGAATATTTGCCGAGCTGGAAGCCGCAGATGCCGCTGGATCTCGTGATGCGCTATTCCATGTATCGCGAGGGCATGTGGGCGCGTGCATCCAAGCTCCTTTCCGAGGCGGGTGTGTTGCACGCGCTGGACGATGTGCTCGCGCACCCCAAGACCTTGCAGGAGGCCGGGATCAAGCCCGGTGATGAGGCCACGATCCGCACCTTTTTGGGCGTGCATCGTTATCCCATCGGCGCGCGCGAGGATGTCGCGCCCGGCGTCATCTACATTGCCAAGCGCGGCGTGGCCGGGGATCTCGCCGATGCGATGGAGGCCGATCTTGCAGGAGGGGGGGCATGAGCGGCTGGCAGCAGCTTCTCGCCTGGATCGCCGAGATTTTGGCCATTGCGATTTCGGTGGCGCTGTCGGTCGCCTACATCACTTACTTTGAGCGGCGCATCATCGGCTGGATTCAGGTGCGCAAGGGCTGCAACCGCGTGGGGCCGGCGGGGCTGTTGCAGCCGATTGCCGACATGATCAAGCTCGTCTTCAAGGAAACGATCATCCCCGCGCCTGCGCACAAGGTGCTGTTTGTGCTTGCGCCGATCGCGGCGCTGGCGCCGATGATGGCCGCCTTTGCGGCGGTGCCCTTTGGCGAGACCACCTTCTTTGGCCTTTGGAAGGCCGCGCATGTGATGGCGATCGGCAACATCCATGTGGGGCTTTTGTATGTGATGGCGATGTCCTCCTTGGCTGTGTATGGCATGCTGCTTGCGGGCTGGGCCTCCAACACGAAATACGCCTTTTTGGGCACGATGCGCTCCACCTGTCAGGTGATCTCCTATGAGATCGCGATGGGCTTTGCACTCGTGCCCGTGATGATGCTTGCAGGCTCCTTGAACCTTGCCGACATCGTCCATGCGCAAGAGGGCGGCTTCTGGCATTGGTATGTCATCCCGCTGTTTCCGATGTTCCTCGTCTATTTCATCTCGGGGGCGGCAGAAGCCGCGCGCATTCCCTTTGATCTTCCCGAGGGCGAGGCCGAGCTTGTTGCGGGCTACCATGTGGAGTATTCGGGCATGTGGTTTGCCAGCTTTTCGCTGGCCGAGTATGCGGCGATGATTCTGATTTCACTGATGACCTCCATCCTGTTTCTGGGCGGCTGGGATGCGCCGATTCCGCAGCTTGCCTTCATCCCGGGCACGGTGTGGCTTCTGCTTAAGACCTCGTTTTTCGTCTTCGTCTTCATCTGGATGCGCGCGACCTTCCCGCGCTATCGCTATGACCAGCTCATGCGCCTGGGCTGGAAGGTGTTTTTGCCCTGGACGCTGGTTTGGATTGCGGTGGTCGGCATCTGCATTTATGCGCCCGGCATCTCGCGCGTGATGGACTTTTGGCTGGCCTGGAGGTGAGCGATGGGATGGCTTGCGCGCACGGCAAAGACATGGCTGCTTTGGGAGCTTGTGCAGGGGCTTCTGCTCACGGGCAAGTATCTGTTCAAGAAGAAGATCACGGTGGAGTATCCCGAGGAGCGCACGCCGCTTTCGCCACGCTTTCGCGGGCTGCATGCGCTCAGGCGCTATCCATCAGGCGAGGAGCGCTGCATTGCCTGCAAGCTTTGCGAGGTCGTCTGCCCCGCCTTGGCGATTTACATTGAATCGGAAGAGCGCGAGGACGGCACGCGGCGCACGACGCGCTATGAGATTGACATGACCAAGTGCATCTATTGCGGCTATTGCCAGGAGGCCTGCCCCGTGGATGCGATTGTGGAAACGCAAATCTTTGAGTTTGCCACCGAAAACCGCGAAGACCTCTATTACACGAAGGAGATGCTGCTTGCGGTTGGCGAGCGCATGGAGCGGCAGATCCGCAAGAACCTGGAAGCTGACGCGAAGTATTGCTGAGGGGCGCGATGGAGAGGCTGTTTTTTGATCTGTTTGGCGCGGCATCCGTCGTGGCGGCATTGGGTGTGGTGCTTGCGCGCAACACGATGTATTCGGTGCTTTGGCTCATCTTTTGTTTCTTCAACCTTGCCGGGCTGTTCGTGCTCTTGGACGCCGAGTTTTTGGGGATCATCCTCATTCTCGTCTATGTCGGCGCGGTCATGGTGCTGTTTATGTTCGTGGTCATGATGCTGGAAGTGGATGTGGCAAGCCTGCGCGAAGGGTTTTTGCGTTATCTTCCTTTGGGCGGGGCGCTTGCGCTTGCCTTGCTCGTGGAGATGGTCTTGGCCGCGCGCGCAGGGCTGTTTGCGAAGCATGCCGAGCATCTGGGCCGCGAGGTCAATAACACGGCCGAGATCGGCAAGCTGCTTTACACAAAATATCTCTTGGGCTTTGAGATCGCCGCCGTGATCCTGCTCGTCGCCTTGGTGGGTGCGATCGTGCTCGTGATCCGCGCGCGCAAGGATGCGAAGTATCAAAACATCGCGCGCCAGGTGCGCGTGCGCAAGGAAGATCGCTTGCAAAAGGTGAGGCTGCCATGACCACACTTGCCGATTACTTCACGCTCGGCGCGATCCTCTTTGCGATTGCGGTCGTGGGACTGTTTTTGAACCGCAAGAATCTGCTGGTGCTGCTCATGTGCATTGAGCTCATGCTTGTGGCCGTGAACCTCAATCTTGTGGCGATTGCGCATTTCACAGGGGATCTTCTCGGGCAGGTGTTCGTGTTCTTCATCCTCACCGTGGCCGCAAGCGAGGTCGCGATCGGGCTTGGCCTGATTGTGGCCTTGTATCGCACGCGGCGCTCGGTGGAGGTGGAGGACATCAACACCTTGCAGGGCTAGGAGGGGGAGCGTGCAAGGGCTCAGTGTGGCCGAGCTTCTGTTGATTCCGGGCCTGCCGCTTTTGGCAAGCCTCGTGGTGGGGCTTTTCGGCTGGAAGCTCAAGGAAAAGGCCTCGCACACGATCTGCATCATTGCTGTGGTCATCGCGGCGCTTCTGAGCGCGCATGTGTTTTGGCAGGTCTTGCACGGCGCGCGCTTTTACGGCGATCTCTGGAGCTGGGTGATCTC
>WFOX01000242.1 GCA_015487905.1 Mariprofundales bacterium | reverse complement strand
GGCCGCGGCACGCGTTTTATTATCACATTGCCCACGCACTCGGCCGTGCAACAGGTGCTGCTCTTTCGCATCGGCGGTGTGAAGCTCGGCATGCTTGCGCACCTTGTGGATCATGTGGCGCCGTTTGCCGAAGACATGGCCACAACAGACGAGCGCGGGCGCCCCGCGATCCGCTATCGCGGCAAGCTTGCGCCGCTATTGGATCTGCGCGGCTTTGTGGGTGGCCAAGAAAAAGGCGAGCGTGCCTTCGTCGTGTTTGCCGAGCATTTGGAAGGCTTCGTGGGCGTGGTCGCGGATGAGATGATCGGCGAACCTGAACTCGTCGTGCACGATTTGGATCCCTATCTCAAGCGCTATCAGGTGCCCGCCGTCATGGGCCTTGTGATTTTGCCCACAGGCGAGGTCGTGTTCTTGCTGGAGCCGCAAGGGCTTATGGAGATGGCGCGCACCTCGCCCGATGTGGAGCTGCAAAAGGCGGCGTTGCAGGCGCCCAGTCAGGCCCAAGCGGCGCTTCCGGATGTGGAGGGATTGCGCGCCTTGCTTGTGGATGATTCCGTGATCGCGCGCGAGGTGGAGCGGCGCATGCTCGTGCAGGCGGGGTTCAAGGTGGATGTCGCGATTGATGGGTTGGACGCCTTGGAAAAGATCCGCGCGCACAAGCCCGACTTCATTGTCACCGACATTGAAATGCCGCGTTTGGATGGTTTTGATCTCACGCGGCGGCTGCGCGCGATGCCGGAGATGGCCACCACCCCAATCCTCGTGATTTCCACGCGCGAAAGCGCAGAAGACCAGATGCGGGCGCTGGAAGCAGGCGCCGATCTTTATCTCGTGAAGCAAAAGCTCACGCCGGATGGGCTCAAGAAGGCGCTTAAAGAGCTGTTGGCGCGCCGCGCAAGTGCCGCTGCATCCAGCTAACGCCGCCAAAATGCAGGGGTAAGCAGCACGAAAAAGGTGTAAAGCTCTAGCCTTCCCACGATCATGCCGAGCGAAAGCGCAAGCTTGGCCGCATCCGAAAGCCCCCGATAGTTGCCCGCAGGCCCCACCGCGCCGAAGCCCGGCCCTGTATTCGTGATGCAGGCGGCTGCTGCGCTCATGCCCGTGATGAGATCCGTGCCCGTGGCCGTGACCATCGCGCCCAAGGCGAGAAAGCTCACGACATAAAGCGAGAAAAAGCCCCAGATCGCGTTGCGCACCTCATAGGGCACGCTTCGGCCGCCGATCTTTACGACTTCTACGCCGTGCGGGTGCACGAGCCTGCGGATTTCACGCACGCCCTGGCGCACGAGCAAAAGCGCGCGCACGACCTTCATGCCGCCGCCCGTGGATCCTGCGCATGCGCCCACGAACATCGCGGCCACAAGCAACACGATCGTGGCCTGCGGCCAATCACGCGCATAGTCGGACACGGCAAAGCCCGTGGTGGTGGCCACCGAAACCGCATTGAAAAGCACATGCACGACATCGTCGCCGCCGTGCGCCCAAACGAGCAGACCCACAAGCGCTACGATGGAGGCAAGCCAGCGCGCATAGGCCCGAAACTCGTCATCGCGCAGATACACGCCGATGCGCTCGGATAGCGGCAGATGCGGCGTGCGGAATGCCAAAAAGTGCAAGGTGAAGTTCACGCCCGCTGCCAACATAAACAGCACGCACACAAGCTGCGCGGCAAGCGGAAAGGCGGCGAAGCTTGCATCGTGCGTGGAAAATCCACCGATGGCGATGGTCGTCATCGCGTGATTGATTGCATCAAACCCGCTCATGCCGCACAAGAAATACACCACCGCTGCTACAGCCGTGAACACAAGATACAGCACCCAAAGGTGCTTGGCCGTATCCGCGATGCGCGCAGCAAGCTTGTCCTTGGTCGGCCCAGGCATCTCGGCGCGAAAAAGCTGCATGCCGCCCACGCCCAGCATCGGCATCACGGCGACAGCGAGGACGACGATGCCCATGCCGCCCAGCCACTCTTGCAGCGAGCGCCAAAACAGCACCGATTCCGGCATCGCATCCAAATGCACGAGCACCGTGGCACCGGTCGTCGTAAGCCCGGATGTGGATTCAAACAAGCCGTCCACGAAGTCCGCCGTGCGCGTAAGCCAAAACGGAAGCGCCCCGAACAAGGACAGCAGCACCCAACCGGCTGCGGCGCTCAGAAATCCATCGCGCGCCGTCCAGCGCTCGCCGGGGTTGCGGCCCAAGCGCTGCATCAGCCAGCCGGCGGCGGCCGTGATCACGCCCGAGGCCAAAAACGCCCCCGCCTTGCCGTCGTGATAGAAAAGCGCAACGAACTCCGGAAGCGCCATCGCCGCTGCGTAAAGCAGCAGCAGGCGGCCCAAGATCCAAACCACACCCTCAGGATGCATGTTCAGAAGAACTCAAGCTGCACTTCAAACAGGCGCTCAAGCTGACGGATGGCTTCGGAGCGCGCCACGAGCACCACATCGTCGTGGGGCTCAATGCGCGTATTCCCATCAGGAATGATGACCTCTTCCTCGCGCACGATGGCGGCGACGATGGCCTGCTCGGGAAAGCGCACATCTCGTAGCGGCTTGCCGACGAGCAAGGCCGTCTCCAACGCCTCGGCCTCCAAGACCTCCACCGTTCCGTCGCCGATCGGTGCTGCGCCAAGGATGCGCCCGCGGCGCACATGGCGCAGGATGGAGGACACGGTCGTAAGGCGCGGGCAAATCGTGACATCCAAGCCGATCTCGCGCGCCATTTCGTTGTAAAGCGTGCGGTTGATGAGGGTGACCACATGCGGCACGCGATAACGCTTGGCGATCAGGCTTGCCAAGATGTTCGTTTCATCATCGTTCGTAAGCGCAAGAAAGTCCGATGAAGCGTCAATGCACTCCTCTTCCAAAAGGCGCTTGTTGATCGCATCGCCGACAATGATGGTGCTCTTTTGCAGGTGCTCGGCGAGCCACTCCGCGCGCTCGCGACTTTGCTCAATCACCTTCACGCGATAACCGAGTTCCTCCAGACGCCTGGCCGTTTCAAACCCGATGCGCCCGCCGCCCACCTGGAAGACATTGCGCGCACCTGTTGCGCGTTCGCTCAAGCCCAAGCGCGCAAGCAGCCGCTGCGCATCCGGCGCAGCCACGGAAAGATAGACGCTATCGCCCGCAAGCAGCGTCACATCACTGCGCGGCACTTGCCAGCGATGATGGTGCTCGTGCGCCACCACGAGCGCGCGCACATCGCCGAAGACCTCGCTTTGCACCTCGGCCAGCGAGGCGCCGGCCAATGGGCTTTTGGGGGCGATGGGAATGCCGATCAGCATCACGCGCCCATTGGCAAACGATTGCATGTCGGATGCGGCCGAGATCTGCACGCGCCGCACGATTGCGCGCGCGGCTTCGGCCTCGGGCGAAATGATGTGGTCAATCGGAAGATCATCCCGGCCGATGAGCCGCTCATCATGGTAATCGGCCTCACGCACGCGCGCGATCTTGAGCGGCACGCGAAACAACGAGTGCGCCACCTGGCAGGCGAGCATGTTCACCTCGTCATTGGCCGTAGCCGCGATGAGCAAGTCCGCATCGGCTGCGCCTGCGCGTTCCAATACGCTTGGAAGGGATGCGCGCCCGCACACGGTGGCCACATCCATCGCCTCTTCCACGAGCGCCAAACGCGCAGCGTCTTGATCCACGACGACGACCTCATTGCCCTCGCGCGCAAGCCTGAGCGCGATGTGATAGCCGACCTCACCTGCACCGAGCACGAGCGCCTTCACGCTGGCTCCTGATTGCGGCTGGGCGGCGTGATGCCGAGCTGCTGCAACTTGCGATGCAACTGGCTGCGCTCCATGCCGATCGCACGCGCGGTTTTGGCGATGTTCCAGCCGCAGCGCTCCAAATGGCGCAAGAGATAGGCGCGTTCAAACGCCGCGCGCGCCTCGCGGAAGGAGCCGTGCAAGTCCACGACCTCGCCGCTTGCCGCACCAAGCGCGGGCATCGTTTTGTCCGTGATCGTCTCGCCGGGCATAAGAATCGTGCAGCGCTCCACATAGTTGGAAAGCTCGCGCACATTGCCGGGCCAAGCGTGCGCGCAAAGCCGCGCGATCGCCTCTTCGCTGAAACGCACGGGCTTGCGATCCAGCTCGCGTGCATGCAGCTCGGCGAAGTAGGCGACAAGCTCAGGGATGTCCTCGCGGCGGGCACGCAAGGGCGGCACGCGCACCTCCAACACGGCGAAGAAGTAATAGGTCTCTTCGTCCAAACGCCCTGCGCGCAAAAGCGCTGCCGGATCCTCATTCACCGAGGCGATGGCGCGCGCATCCACCTCGCGCGTGCGCCCGCCCAAAGGCTGCACGCGCCGCGTGCGCAAAGCGCGCGCCAAACGCGCCTGCAGTGCGGGATCCAGATGCTCCAGTCCGTCCACGAAGAGGCTGCCGCGATGGGCCAAAGGCAAAAGTCCTTCCTCGCGCTCGCCGAGCCCGAACAAACGCGCATCGGCATCCTCGCCTGCAAGCTCGGCATGATGCACGCACACGAAGGGATGCTCGGCGCGCGCGCTGCGCGCGTGCAAATAGCGCGCAAGCAGGCTTTTGCCTGTGCCGCGCTCGCCAACGAGCAGCACGGGGGCATGCGTGCTTGCCGCCTTGTCCAAAAGCGCAAGCACCTCGCGCATCGCGCGCGAGACGGCCACCACATGCGGCGCCACAGCACGCGCCTGGCGCTTGAGCGCGCGGTTTTCGTGCGAAAGCGCGCGCTGCGCCACCGCATTGCGCACCTGCACAAGCAGGCGCTCGCTCGCGAGCGGTTTTTCAAGAAAGTCAAAGGCGCCCTTGCGCGTGGCCTCTACGGCTGCGTCAATCGTCGCATGCCCGCTCATCACGATGACGGGAAGATCGGGATCCTTTGCGCGAATGCGTGCCAGCACCTCCAGCCCGTCTATGCCCGGCAACCAAATGTCCAACAGCACGCAATCCGCGCGATAGCGCGCAAGCCAAGCAAGCGCCTCCTCGCCCGAGGCCGCAAGACCTACGAGAAACCCTTCGTCCTCTAGGAGATCCTTGAGCGATTCGCGGATGCTGGCTTCGTCATCCACCACGAGCACGCGCGCGCTCATGCGCCCTCCTCCCTCGCCGCCGGCAATCGCAGCACGAATCGCGTGGGCTTTTTGCGCCGCGCAAGCACGAGTTCGCCGCCGTGTTCTTCTGCAATGCGCCTTGCGATGGCCAGCCCCAAGCCTGAACCTCCCGGCTTTGTGGAAACATAGGGTTCAAACAAGCGCGTGGCAACGCTTTCCTCCACGCCGGGGCCGTCGTCTTCCACGATGAACTCCACCCAGCCATCCGCGCCCGAAGCGGCGCCTACGCGCACGCTGCCCGCAGCGGCCCGCTCGCCCACGGCAAACAACGCATTTTCCACGAGATTGATCAGCACCTGCTTGATAAGATCCGCATCGGCAAGGGCGATGAGCGCCTCTTTCGGCATCTCTACGCACACCTCAGGCCGCGGGCGATACAACTCGGCGATCTCGGCAAGCACATCGGCGGCGCGCACGGGCACAGGCTCCGGCCGCGGCAAGCGCGCCATGCGTGAAAAGTCATTGACGAGGCGCTCCAAGCGTTGCACTTGCGATACGATCGTCGTGCAAGCGCGCTCCAAAACGGCTGCATCTTGCCCGGCGAGTTTATCACGCAGTTTGCGCAGCATGCGCTCGGCCGCCAATCGCACGGGGGTAAGCGGATTTTTGATCTCGTGCGCGAGTCTGCGCGCCACCTCCGCCCAAGCGCGGGCCTCTTCCGCGCGCGCAAGCTCGGTGATGTCCGCCACCACGAACAACACGCCCGTAAAGGCCCCGCGGCCTGCGCCTTCCAGCCATGAGGCATGCACGGAGAGCCGCCGCAATCCGCGCGTGGGGCTTTCCCAATCGCGCTCCACATCCACGCGATCGTGCGTGTGCACAAGCTCATCAAAGATCTCGCGCAAAAACGCGCATTTGCCTGTCGCGCGCGCAGCCAGCGATGCGCCGGGCGCCCAGTCCTCGCCGAGCTCCAAAAGCTCGTGCCAAGCCGCATTGACGAGGCGAATGCGCAAAGCTGCATCCACAAGCACCACGCCCACATCCAGCCGTGCGAGCAAGGCCTCTAAGATTTGCTGGCGCTGGCGGCTTGCGCCCAGCGCCTCCGCAAGCTCCCGCTGCGTCCGCTCAATGGCCGCAAGATTGCGCTGCAGGCGCTCCGCCATCGCATTGAAGGCGCGCGCAAGCTCAGCGATCTCGTCATTGCCGCGCACGGGCGCGCGCGCCTGCACATCGCCCTCACCCACGCGCGCGAGCGCTTCTGCGATTTCCCCAAGCGGATGCGCGATGCGCCGCGCAAACGCCCCTGCAAGCCACACGCCCAAGCCGCCTGCAAGAATCCCCACGAACAAGGTGGCCTGCACGAAAAGCTCGCGCAATGCCGCGCGCTCGCGCGCAAGCACGCGATATTTGCGATAGTCGCGCTCAATGGCGCGCGCGCTTTTGGCGACATGCGCAGCCGGCTCCATCGTCACGCGCACAAGCCCCACGAGCACGCCGCCGAAGCGCACGGGGGCATGGGCACGCACCTCTTCGCCTGTGGGCGTGCCGAGAACCTCCACGGTGCTGCGGCCCAGCCGTGCTGCAATGCGCGCGCCCTCGCTCCAGGGCATGGGCTCCAAGATCGGCGTGCCATCACCGCGCAGTCCCACCACGAGCCTTCCCGCGGCATCAAAAAGCTCCACGGCCGTCCAGCCGTGCAAACGCGCAAGCGCTTGCATTGCACGCGCGGCTGTCTCGGCAGCGCCCGATTGCAATGCGGCGGCCACCACCGCCGGATGGCGCGCCAAGACCTCGGCGTCGCGGCGCACATCGCTTTTGAGGCGCGCATAAAAGCCCTGTGCAATTGCCAGCGCCTCATCCAAAAGCCGCTCCACGCGCACATCAAACCAGGTGGCCAGCCCCTTATCCACGATTGCGCTTGCGGCATATTGCGTGAGCAACACGGGCACGAGCACGAGCACGCCGATCACGCTTTGCATCTTGATGCGCAGCCGCACGCCCGGCGGCGGCGGACCTTCGTGAAGAAGCTTGATCGCGGCGCCCAGCAGGGCCGCAGCCCCCGTGCCGAGCAATCCGAGGTTGATCCAAGCAAGCCATCCGCCGGGCCAGTGCTTGCCGGGCCAGGCCTTCCAGGCGAGCGCCGCCAATGCCACGGCGCCCAAAAGCGGCGGCCAAACCCAGCGATGCAGCTTCAAGGCGCGCGGAACTCGGCGCTCAGCGAAAAGATGGGCGAAACCCAAAGCCGCGCCCACCAACCCGTGGGCACCGTCGTGCCCGCATAGCGTTCCACCTCAAGCTGCAAGCGATAGCGCGCGCCGGATTGCAACAGCGAACGATCAAAGGCCGGGAAGTCCTGGATCACGGCCAGGCGTTTCAGCGCTTGCGAAAGCGCATCCACATGCCAAGAAAGGCCGCTTGGCTCCTCATGCACGCGCCAGCCGCCTGCCAGCAGATCCGGTGCAAGTGTGCGCGTGATGACGAGCTCCCCAATCTCCTCATCAGGTAGCCACCAACTGCGCACGCGCGCAAGCACAAACCGCCATCTGAGCGCAACGCCGCCTTGCTGCGCAAGCTCGGCAAGCGCGTGCATATCCCCGGGCCAAGGCACGCTTACGCGCAGCACATCGTGCGTAAGGCGCAGCGCAAGCCCTGCGGTCTGCGCGTGCAAAAGACCGCAAAGACCGAATGCAACGAGCCATCGCGCCGCCTTGCGCATGGGCTTGAACCTAGCGCGTGCACCCGCCTTGCACCTACCATTGCGCGCATGCGCATTCGCGTGGCGACATTCAACCTGCAAGCAGGCGTGGGCAGCCATGCCCCGCAGCACCTTTGGGCCCACGGATGGCGGTATCTTCTGCCGCATCCCGAACAAGCGCATGTGCTTGCGCGCGCAGCCCGCTTTCTTGCGCCTTATGCGATCGTGGGCGTGCAAGAGGCCGATGCGGGCGGCATGCGCACAGGCGGCTGCGATCAGCTGGCGCGGCTTGCGGAGCTTGCGGGCTTTCCTTACCGCGCAGCCATGACCACGCGCCGCATCGGCAAGCTCGCCAAGATCACCCTCGGGCTTCTTGCGCGCTTTCCCGTGCTTGCATGCACGCGCCATCGGCTTCCCGGTTCGCGGCACGGCCGCGGTGCCCTGCGCGTCGTGCTGGATGTGCACGGCGAGCATTGGTGCGTGATCGTCACCCACCTTTCGCTCAGCCGCCGCGCACGCAGATTGCAGGTGGCCGCCCTTGCTGAACTCGTGGCCCCGCAACGCACCTTGCTGCTCGGCGATCTCAATTGCACGCCGCACAGCCCCGAGTTTCGGCTCTTGCATCAACTGACGGGGCTTGTGCCGCCTGCCTCCGGCGCCGTGGCCACCTGGCCGAGCTGGTCGCCTGTGCGCGCGATTGATCATGTGCTTGCCACACCTGATCTTTCCATAGAAGGCGTGTGTGCCGTGCCCACGGGCGCCTCCGATCATTGCTTGCTGGCGGCGACCATCACCTCTGCGGCCCGCCAGGCCGCCTAACGCAACAAGCGGCGCAGCGCCTGCACGGCTTGCATGGACTCGTGAAAGTGAAGCCTGAGAAAACGCGCATCGCGCGGGATGCGCGCATGCAGGCTTCGCAGCGCCTCGCGCGCCGGGATTTGGTGATGCAAATGCTGCACGAGCTGGGCAAGCGCATGTGCGCGCGCAAGCGGCGCGATCTCCAGCCCCCCTTGCGGCACCCACTTGGCAAAGACAATCAGGCTAGGCGCGCGCGGGGTTCTTGCCACGCGCACAGGCAACCACCAAAGGTTCATCCTGCGCGCGCCCGTATAGTCGCGAAAACAAAGTCTTGCTTTGCGCAGCCCTGCTGCACGCATGCGTGCATGCGAAAAGGCCGGATGCCGCACGCGCCCCCATTGCAGCGGCCGCGGAAACGCCTCCAACATGCCGTTTGCAGCCAGCAACGCGAACTCATCGGAGCCATACAATGCGCCGGAGAGCACCGCCGCCGTCGCCAAGCTGGATTTGCCGCCGCCTGAAGGCGCCACCACGACCACGGCCTTGCGCCCCCAGGCGAACCAAGCGCCGTGCAGGGAAAGGTGGGTGGGTGCAAGCAGCGCAAGCGCGCGCAGGTACACATGCACCTCCAGCCCGGCCAAGGTCTCCGCAAGATCCCCTTGCCAAAGCAGGTGTTCGTCGCACCAAAGCGCGGCGCCTTTGGCGTGCGGAAGCAGCCGAAACCGGCTCTGGGGGGGACGGCTTGTGCGCGCATAGGGCGCAAACAATGCCGCAAGCACGGGGTTGGCCTGCGGGATACTGGAGACCACCTCCAATGTGGCCGCGGCGATCTGCAAGCGCCAGCGCATTCACTCGGAAGCTGGCTGGATCAAGCCGTAGCCCAAAAACTCGGTGAGGATCATTTGCACATCCTTGCGCACTTCATCGGGCGGCGCCTGCGTGGCCGCAGCGATCACATCGGCGATTTCCTCCACCGTGCGCGTGCCATCGCAAAGCTCCAACACGGCCGCGGCGGTGGCATTGAGCGCAAAATGCGAGGCCGTGTCTTCGTCCAAGTAAATAACCTCGTCCATGCCTTCCAGCTCCTCGCGCACAAGCCCCTCGCGCTTGCGCGGCCGCTCGGGAAGGCGCAAGGCCTCTTCGCTCATGCCGCCGCGAGCGCGCGCGCAAGCGCGCGGCAATCCGGACAAGAAAGACGCGCAGGTGTGCCCACTTGCTCGGCTGCGGCGCGTTGCAGCACAGAGGCGATGCCCTCATGCAAAAACCCAAGGCGCAGCCAACGCGCGAACACGCAAGGATACAGACTTCCGTCCACGGCGAGGCAAAGCTTGCCGCCGTCCGTCGTCGCATGCACGGGCAGGTGCAGCACGCGCACTTGCGAAGGGGCTTGCACCGCGCGTCCACGGCCCACGGGACGCACGAAATCCACGCGCACATGCTCGGGCGCAAGCCCATGTTCGCGCACAAGCCCGGCCATCGTTTCCGCAAGCCAAGCTTCGTTGTCCTTCATCACGACAATGGCCGCGCGCACTTCCGCGCCTGCTGCGCGTGCGCGCGCGATGGCGGCCAGCGTGCGCCCAAGCGATCCCGGCACGCGCGTGATCGCATCGTGCACCTCGGCACGCAGCGCATACACCGAAAAGCAAAAGCGCACGCCCAAAGGCGCAAGCCGCGCAAGCAGCCCCTCCCGCAAGGCAAGGCCGTTCGTGAAGATTTCCACCCCAAGCCCCAATGCACGCGCATGGCGCACCAATGCGGGCAGCTCAGGATGCAATAGCGGATCCCCGCCCGTGAACTGCACCCAGCGCGCGCCCAAGGCCGCGGCCTCATCCAGCGCTTTGCGCGCCCATGCTTGCGGCAACATGCGCGTGCGCTCCGGCAGCGATTCCGCATAGCAATGGACGCAGCGCTCCTGACAGCGCTCGGTGAGCTCCACGAACAACATCGCCAGCGGCCGGCACAAGGCCGCGCGCGCATGACCGCGGCCGAACGCCTTGGCGCGGGAAAGCCCCGCAAGCCACGGATAGCGGCGCTCCAACACGCCGAGCAGCGGCGAGGGCTTGCCCTGGGCAAGCCATGCGCGCAGCGCTTCGGCAAACGCGCCCACAAGCCGCAACTCGCCCTCTTGCGCCGCCAGCACGATCTCGCCCTCGCGCACGGAAAGCTCTATCAAGCGCCCGTCAGGAAGCAGAAGGCCCGTAATCTCGTGCAGCTTCACGCCACCTCCGCAAGCTTGTTCGTGCGCGCAAACTTCAAACCTAAACACCATGCCACAACGCACCGCACATGCCAAGCGCCGATGCTTGGCATTGGACTTTTGCGCGCAAGCGCAAAAGAGTGCGCCCCAAGCAAAGCGTGGGAGGTGATCGCGTGCGTGCGCGGGTTTGGTGGACGGTTTTGCTGGCAAGCGTGCTTGCTGCCGCAGCCGTGTTCGTGTTGGCGGCAAAGGCGGCGTGGCTTGCGGCGCTTGTCGCGGGTGTTGCGGTGATCGGCACGGCGGTGGTCGCCGTGCGTCTGTCGCGGCGCCCGAAGCGCGCAAGGCCCAAGGATGTGAAGTCGGTCTATGTGGGCAATCTTCCGTTTCGCACGCGTGAAGAGGAGCTGCGACGCGTGTTCGCGCAATGCGGCGAGGTCTATCGCGTGCGCATCGTGCGCCATCCGCAAACGCGCCGCTCCAAGGGCTACGCCTTCGTGGACATGGATCCCGAAGGCGCGCGGCGCGCGCTTTCCGAGCTGGACGGGTATGAGTTCTATGGCCGCAAGCTCAAGCTCGGCCCTGCGGAGCGCGACGGCTAAACCTTTTCGCGTGCAATCAGGTGCTGCACACGGGCGCGGATCTCGTCGCGCACGCGCCGAAACACCGCCATGGCCTCTTCTTCCGTGCCTACGGCGCGTGCGGGATCCTCAAGCGGCCAATGCTCCTTGCGGCACCTTGCAGGCACACGCGGGCAATGCTCATCCGCATGCCCGCAAAGCGTGATCACCACATCCGCCTTTTCCAGCCAAGCAGGGTCCAGCACCTTGGAGGATTGTCGGGAAATATCCACGCCTGCTTCGCGCATCACGGCCACGGCCCGCGGATCCACGCCGTGCGCCTCTATGCCTGCGGAGATGACTTCAAAGCGGTCTTTCGCAAGATGCCGCAGCCAGCCTTCCGCCATTTGCGAGCGACAGGCATTGCCCGTGCACAAAAACACCACGCAGGGCTTGCGCATCACCACCCCCTAAGCGGCGCTGGATGCAAGCGCTGCCTGCATCCGCACCGGCCGGCAAAGAAAGGCCACCTTATCGCCGAATCGCGCGGCAAGCTCCGCATGCAGCTTGGAAGACCAGCGCATGGCCTTGGTGCGCACAAGCCGCGCCACAGCACCAGAGGCAAGCCGAAGCTGCAACTCCAAATCCGCCGTGCCGTCCGTTCGGCACAACTCGGCTAGGCGCGTGAGCACATAGTCATCCACCTCTTCGGCGTCCAACACAAGGCGCACGCAGGCAAGCCGCGCATGCACCTCTTCGTCCAACGCGCGCACCTCTTCCGCAAGCAACTGCGGCATCTGGCGGCTGCGATCCACGCGCACCTTGGCCACCACAAGCGCTCCTTCCTCAAGCCAATCCGCGCACGCGCTCCATGTGCGCGCAAAGCACACGAGCGTGGCACGCGCCGTGCCGTCTTCCAACTCCACATAGGCCATCGGCCCTTGGCTGCTCGGCCGCCTGCGCACCTCCGCAACCCAACCCGCCACCAGCAGTGTGGTGTCATGCGCGCGCTCCAAGGCCGCCGCCAACGAGGCATCCACAAGCCCTTGGAGTCCCACGGTGGCGGAGACGAACGGATGCCCCGTGAGATGAAACCCAAGCGCCTCGCGCTCGGCCGCCAATCGCTCCGCAGCCGACCAAGCGCTTCCCTCAAAGCTGGGCTCGGCCTCGCTGCTGCTGGCACCGCCGAACAACGAGGCTTGGGATGCGCCGCGCAGCTTCTGGCGCAGCGCCGCCTGCTCCAACACCTCGTCCAGATGGGCGAGCACCGCCGCTGGATTGGGCACGAGTTTTCCAAACGCGCCGGCCTTCACAAGCGCCTCCAACACGCGCCGATTGACGCCTGCTTTGCTGAGACGCGCACTGAAATCCACGATGCCGCGAAACGGCCCGTGCGCTTTGCGCTCGCGCACGATCGCGTGCGCCACCGCCTCCCCCACGCCCTTGATGGCGCCAAGCCCATAGCGGATGCCTTCCCCTTCCGGCACAAACCCTGTCTCTGAGCGATTAACATCGGGCGGCAACACGGGAATCCCAAGGCGCGCGCACTCCTGCACATGCTGGGCGATTTTCTCAGGGGAGCCGAGATCGCAGGACATCACCGCCGCCATGAACGCGCGCGGATAATGCGCCTTCATATAAGCGGTTTGATAGGACACGAGCGCATAGGCCGCGGAATGGGACTTGTTGAAGCCATAGCCCGCGAACTTCGCAATGTCGTCAAAGATGCGCGCGGCCAGGGCCTCATCCACGCCGCGCGCCTTGGCTCCTTCCACGAACACCGCGCGCTGGCGCTCCATCTCTTCGGGGATCTTTTTGCCCATGGCGCGGCGCAACAGGTCTGCTTGCCCCAGACTATACCCGGCAAGCTCCTGCGCGATCTGCATGACCTGCTCTTGATAAACGATCACGCCGTAGGTTTCCTTGAGAATCGGCTCCAGCCGCGGATGCGGGTAGCGCACCTCTTCTTCGCCGTGCTTGCGACGCACGAAGCTTTCCGTCATGCCCGATTCCAGCGGCCCCGGCCGATAAAGCGCCACCGCAGCGATGAGGTCTTCCAAGCTATCGGGCTTCATGCGCATCAAAAGCTCGCGCATGCCTTGGGATTCCACCTGAAACACGGCATGGGTCTCGCCGCGGCGGTATAGCGCAAAGGTCTTGGGATCATCCAGCGGGATTTGCTCCAACGAAAAATCGGGATCCTCGCGTTCGCGCACGAGACGCGCGGCCAGCGCAAGCACCGTGAGCGTTTTAAGCCCCAAAAAGTCAAACTTCACAAGCCCTGCTTTTTCGGCTTGCTTCATGTCCCATTGGACGACGACATCGTCGTCCTCGGGCGCGCGAAACAGCGGCGCCACCTCCACAAGCGGTCGCCGCGAGATCACCACGCCGGCTGCGTGTTTGCCTGGGTTGCGCTTTTTGCCCTCCAAGCGCTGGGCAAGCGTAAGCAGCTTTCTTACGCGCTCGTCTTTGGCCGCAAGCTCGGCCAGCCTGGGCTCCTCCTCTAAGGCGCGCGCGATCGTCATCCCCAGCTCATTGGGAATCAGCTTGGCTACGCGATCGGCCTCTTCCGGCGTAAAGCCCAAAGTGCGCGCCACATCGCGCACGGCGGCCTTGGCCTTCATCGCGTTGAAGGTGATGATCTGCGCAACATGGTCGTGTCCGTAGCGGCGCGCGACATACTCCAAGACCTCATCGCGCCGCTGCATGCAGAAATCCACATCAAAATCGGGCATGGACACGCGCTCGGGGTTCAAAAAGCGCTCAAACAAAAGCCCCCAACGGATCGGATCCAGATCGGTGATGCCAAGACAATAAGCGACAAGCGAGCCTGCGCCTGAGCCGCGCCCGGGACCTACGGGAATGCCTTGGGACTTCGCCCAGCGGATGAAGTCGGCGACGATCAAAAAGTATCCCGCAAAGCCCATCTTCGTGATGATCGCAAGCTCGTGCGCAAGCCGCGCCTCATATTCCTCGCGCCGCGCCGTGGGCGAAAGCCGCTTGATCTGCGGCCAGCGCGCTTGAAGCCCTTCATGCGCAAGCTCCTGCAAATACTCCGCAAGCCCTTTGCCTTGCGGCGGCGTGAAGTCCGGCAGCATGGGCTTGCCAAGTGTCAGCTCCACATTGCAGCGCCTGGAGATCGTGATCGCGTTCTCAATGGCCTCGGGCAGGTCCTCAAAGGCCTGCTCCATCTCCTCTGCGGAGCGGAAGTAGGCATCTTGCGTCACTTGTGCGAACTCGTCCGCGGCACGCGAGCCAAGCTGCACGGCGTGCAGGGTTTCCAACGCCTCAATGTCCTCGCGCGCGAGCATAAAGACCTCGTTCGTGGCCACTATCGGCACGCCCGTGCTGTGCGCAAACGCCACGAGTTCGGCATCATTCTGCGGCCGCATGCGCTGGATCCCGAGGAAGAAGCCGCGCTCGCCGAAGGTGCGCAAGCCCCAGCGCACGGCCTCCTCGGCCTCGGCATATCGCCCCTCGCGCAAAAGGCGCTGCGGCTCGCCGTGCCAGCCGCTGGCGATGGCGATCAGCCCCTTTGCATGCTGCGCAATCTGGGCGCGATCAATGCGCGGTTTGAAGTAAAAGCCTTGCAAATACCCGAGCGTGGACAGGCGCATGAGGTTTTGCCAGCCCTCGTTCGTGCGCGCAAGCAAAATCAGGCGCGGATAGCTCGGTGCGCGGCCGCGCGTGGGTTCGCGCTTTGTATGGTCTTCGCAGACGAAGAATTCACACCCCAAAATGGGCTTGATGCCGTGCTGCACGGCAAGGTCGTAAAACTCCACGGCGCCGAAGAGGTTGCCGAAGTCCGTAAGCGCAAGCGCAGGCATGTCCAGCTCGGCGGCGCGCTGCACGAGCTCCTTTACGCTCGGAAGCGCCGCCAGCAGCGAATACTCCGAGTGCACATGCAGATGAACGAAACAGGCACGCTGCACGGCGCCACTCTACCTGTGTGCACGCTGGGCGGACATCCTGGGCGGGCGCGCAAGCGGATGATGCGTGCGCACCACGCGCGCAAGTGCTTCTTGCGCAAGGTGCGTGTAGATCTCTGTCGTCGTCACCTGCGCATGCCCAAGCAGCATTTGCACGGCGCGCAAGTCCGCTCCATGCGCAAGCAGGTGCGTGGCAAAGGCGTGGCGCAAGGTGTGCGGGGAAGGCGGAGGCGGCGGCAGCTTGGCGTCTTGAGCCGCCTGGCGCACGAGCTGAAACAGCCGCTGGCGCGTAAGCGGCCGCTTGCCGCGTCCCGGAAACAGCCAAGGCGAGGGCGGCAATAGAGCCCGCGCCTGCAGCCAAGCCTCCAACCATTGGGCGGCCCCTTCCGCGAACGGCACCCAGCGCTCTTTGTTGCCCTTTCCGCGCACGCGCACGAAGCGGCGCGCAAGATCCAAATCCGCAGGCGAAAGCGCAAGCAACTCGCTTGCGCGCAGCCCCGATGCGTAAAGAAGCTCCAGCGCGGCGCGATCGCGCAAACCGCGCGGCGTGCTCGTATCCACGGCATCCAAAAGCCTTTGCACTTCGTCCTCGCTGAGCACGCGCGGAAGCCTTCGCGTGCGCCGCAAAGCGCCCAGTCCGGCAAGCGGATCGTCCTCGCGAATCCCCGCTTCGCGCAGCAACCGATACCAAGCCGCGAGCGCAGCGCGCCTGCGCAAAAGCGAAGAGTCGGCAAGCCCCGCTTGCGCGCACGCCGCCAAGTAGGCGGCAAGGTCTTCCGCATTGGCGGTCCAAAGCGAACGGGCGCGATGCGCGGCCAGCCAGCGCTCGGCATCGGCGAGATCGCGAAAGTAAGCCTCGCAGGTGTGCGCAGACCAGCCCTTGATCAGCCGCCGCCGCGCAAGCAAGCCCTCAATCTGCGCAAGCCGCGCTTCTAGCGCTGCTCGGCTTGTTGGCGCTCCCAAAGCGCGTTGACCTTGGCGGCCATGATGAAGTCGTTTTCGTGCAAGCCCCCGATCTTGTGCGTGTAAAACACGATGCGGCACCAGCCCCAGCCGTAGCAAATGTCGGGATGATGCCCCTCCGCTTCGGCGAGTTCGCCCACGGCCACGGCAAAGCGCTGGGCGGAGAGGAAATCCGCGAACGAAAAGCGGCGCGCGATCTTTGTGGCCTGATCCACAAGCTCCCAGCCCGGCACCTCGGCGAGGTGTGCGCGCGCTTTTGCTTCGTCCATCGGCGGGATGCCGCCCTTGCATGGGACGCAATGGCGCTCGTGCAGTTTCATCGCCCACCTCCTAGCCTTTGCGAGGCTGAAACGAACACGCCAAAAAGGCAAGGAGAGCTGCGATGCGTGCAGTCGTGCTCACCCAACCCGGTGGACCTGAGGTGCTCAAGCTGCGCGAGGTGCCCGAGCCTGAACCTGAAACCGGCGAGGTGCGCGTGCGCTTGCTCGCCGCAGGCGTCAATCCCGTGGACGCCAAGCAGCGCCAGCGCGGCCCGTTCCTCGGCAAGCCGCCGTGCGTGCTTGGCTGCGACGGCGCAGGAGAAATCGTGGAGACCACCCCCGAAGCCGAGGCCGCAGGCTGGCAAGCGGGTGCGCGCGTCTGGTTCTGCTATGGGGGGCTTGGACAGCCGCGTGCGGGCTGCTATGCGGAGTTTGCGTGCGTGCCGGAGGCGTATCTTGCGCCGATACCCAAAGGCATAGATCCCGTCGTCGCCGCGGCGGGGCCGCTCGTGCTCATCACGGCCTGGGAAGCGCTTGTGGATCGGGCGCGCATTGAAGCTGGCATGCGCGTGGCCGTGAACGGCGCAGCCGGCGGCGTGGGCCATGTGGCCGTCCAAATCGCCAAGCTGTTTGAGTGCGAAGTGGCGGCCATCGTGGGCTCTGAAGAAAAGGCGCGCTTCGTGGAATCACTGGAAGCGGCTGACTGCATCATCCGCCGCGATCGCGACGATGTTGCAAAAGCCGTGCGCGATTGGACGCACGGTGAGGGCGTGGATGTGGCGCTGGATGTCGTAGGCGGCGCGGGCTTTCACATGATGGCAGAGCTCGTGCGCCCCTACGGTGATCTCGTGACCCTCTTGCAAGTGCCGCAAGATGCGGATTTCAAGGGCTTGCGCGTGCGCAATGTGCGGCTTTCCCAAGAGCTGATGCTCACGCCGATGATGCTGGGACTGGATGCCGCAGCCCGGCATCAGGCGGACATTTTGCGCCGCTGCGCAAGCTGGATGGAGGATGGACAGTTGCGCGTGCATGTAAGTCGGTGTTTTGCGCTGGAGGAAGCCGCCAAGGCGCATGAGGCCGTTGAGCGCTGGAACACGCTCGGAAAAATCGCGCTCGTCATCGCCGAGCAATGAAGGAGGAGGCCATGGAGATCCGCATCCGCCGTCCAAGTTCGGAAGAATTGAAAGAACTGGGCGTGGAGAGCTGGCCGATTTGGGAGCACGAAGAGGCCGTGTTTCCGTGGACTTACGAGGAGACCGAAACTTGCTACATCCTTGAAGGAGAAGTCGTCGTCACGCCCGATGGCGGCCCTCCCGTCACCATCCGCGCAGGCGATCTCGTCACCTTCCCCAAGGGCATGTCCTGCACTTGGGACATTCGCAAACGCATCCGCAAGCACTACTCGTTTGCGGACGAGGACTGACTGAGCGCTTCAATCGCTTGCAGCGCCTTTTCGGTAAGAAGGCGCGCTTTGGCTTCGTCTATGGATTCCTGCAAAAGCTTCTCCGCCGCATCCACGGCAAGGCGCGCGGCCTCTTTGCGAAGCGCCCGTTGCACGCGCAACGCCTCGGCGTGCAGTTCCTCTTCGGCCTCGCGCTTCATTTGCGCGATGCGCGCACGCGCCTCCGCGAGACGCGCTTCGCGCAGCCTTCTTGCTTCGTCCTCTGCACGGGCAAGCAACGCCTCAGCCTCGCGCTCAGCCTGCGC
>WFOX01000241.1 GCA_015487905.1 Mariprofundales bacterium | reverse complement strand
CGGCGACGTTCGGGCAGCCGAGGCGATGCAGTTCCATGCCGTGCTCGGCGCGGAAGACGCCGATGGCGTGGTCGCCCGGGATCGGGCGGCAGCATTCGGCCTGCCGCACCCAGAGCCGCTCGCCGTCGCGCGCCACGAACGGCGTCCGCGCTTCGACGCCGAGCACCTCGCCCAGCCGGTCGAGCTTCACTTCGCCGCGGCCGATGCGCGCGAGCGCCTCCTCTTCGTCGTCCGCATCGAGGGCCTGCACCTGCGCGGCATCGAGGGTCTCGACCCGGAAGACCTCGCGCAGCAGCCGCCTGCCGAGGCGCACGGCGCTCTCGTGCTCGTGGCGGCGGAACCACTGACGGATCGCATAGCGCGCGCGCGGCGTCTGCGCGAAACCCAGCCACGAGCGGCTCGGCGTCTGGTCGGGGCTCGTGATGACCTCCACCTGGTCGCCGTTGCGCAAAACGCGGTCAAGAGAGCTTTCCTCGCCGTTCACGCGCGCGCCGACGGCGTGGTGCCCCACCTCGGTGTGCACGGCGTAGGCGAAGTCGAGCGCGGTGGCGCCGCGGGGCAGGGCGAACAGGTCGCCGTCGCGGCTGAAGACATAGACCTCCTGCATGAACAGGTCGAGCCGCAGGTTCTCGAGCGCCTCCTCGGGCTGCTCGCCGGCCTGCACGAAGTCCAGCATCCGCCGCAGCCATACGAAGCGGAAGTCCTCGTTGCGCTTTTTCCCCTCCTTGTAGGCCCAGTGGGCCGCGATGCCCTCCTCGGCGACGAGGTGCATGTTGGCGGTGCGGATCTGGATCTCGATGCGGTGCTGGTCCGGGCCGATCACGGCCGTGTGCAGGGACTGGTAGCCGTTGGGCTTGGGAAGCGCGATGTAGTCCTTGAAGCGGCCGGGGATCGGGCGGTAGAGGCCGTGCACGATGCCGAGCGCGCGGTAGCAGTCGAGCACCTCGGGCACGATGATGCGGAAGGCCACGAGGTCGAAGATCTCGTCGAAGTCCACGCGCTTGCGCTGCATCTTCTCGTGAATGCCATAGACGTGCTTGAGCCGCCCCTCGATGCGGGCCTCGAGGCCGTGGCGCGCGAGCGCCTCGGCGAGCACCTTCTCGATGCGCTCGCGGATCGCGTGCAGCTTCGGCGCGCGCGCCTGGATGGCCTCGGCGATGGCGCGATACCCCTCCGGATCGATCTGCGCGAAGGCGAGATCCTCGAGCTCCTGCTTCATCCAGTGGATGCCGAGACGATGGGCGAGGGGGGCGTAGAGGTGCAGCGTCTCCTCGGCGATGCGGCGGCGCTTGTCGGCCGGGAGCACGCCCAGCGTGCGCATGTTGTGCAGGCGATCCGCGAGCTTGATCACGAGCACGCGCAGATCCCTCGCGGTTGCGAGCAGCATCTTGCGGTAGTTCTCGAGCTGGCGGTGCTCGGCGGAGCGGAAGCGGATGCGCCCGACCTTCGTCACGCCGTCCACGAGCATCGCGATCTCGTCGCCGAAGCGCGCACGCAGATCCTCGAGCGTGGCCGGCGTGTCCTCGACGACGTCGTGCAGAAGGGCGGCGCTCACGCTGGGCTCGTCCATGCCCAGCCGGGCCACGGTGAGCGCCGCGGCGAGCGGGTGGCGGATGTAGGGCTCGCCGGAGCGACGGCGCTGGCCCTCGTGCATGTTGGCGGCGAACACATAGGCGCGCTTGATGCGCACGAGATCGGCCCGCGGGTGGCGGGCCTCGACGGCGTCCAGAACCTCGGCGAGGCGCGGCATGGCGGATGCGCCCCGCAAGCGGGAATCAGCCGCCGTGCTCGCCGGCGGCGACGAGCGCCTCGGCCTGTTCCCGCTGCTGGCGGAGCTGTTCCTCGAGCCGCTCGTAGACCTCCCAGGTGAGCTTGCCGGCCGCGATCTCGCGCAGCGCGATCACCATCGGCTTCTCAGGCTTCTTCACCTCGATGAGCGGCGGCAGGCCGGCGAGAAGCTGCCGGGCCCGCTTGGCGGCGAGCAGCGTGAGCTCGTAATGGTTCGGATACCGGGCGACGCAATCCTCGATCGTGACACGAGCCATCGGGCTGCTCCTTCGCGAAGGGAATGCGCGCGATGCTACGCGCGGCTTTCGTGCGGGCAAGCGGGGCGCTCCTAGGAGGCCTGCGGTTTCCGGTTCGCGAACCGGCCGCGCCCGAGCGAGGGGCAAACGAAATGGCAGAAAGGTTCGCAGTTCCGGCAACGCACAGCCGCGGCCGTGATCCACGAGGATCAGCATCTGCAAGAGGTCAACGGCAACGCCGCAGAGGTGATTGCCGGGTGCAGGTTCCTCCTCATTTTCCTCGTTCCTCCCATACCCGCGGATTTCTCCATCCGTTATTTTACATAATCCGCATTATGCGACATTTGCCATCATCGCGGCAATCATGCTCGCAATCTCAATGGCTTGCGCTCCGGTGCGCACGATGCGCCCCCTCAATCTAGAATCGCCAGCGGGTTGAACTTCAACCCGCAGCATATTCCAGGTTGAGGAGCCGCCATGCTCAGCACGCGCGCAACCGAGCACCTCTATCGATGCACCGGCCACGCCATCGGCAAGGCCCTCGAGGCCCTGAACCTCGCAAACCGCCCCTCCGGGCAGCTCGCCGCCATCGCCGACACGCTGGAAATCCTCGCCGCCATCGTGCGCATGCACGAGGCCGACCGCCGCAACATGGAACGCAGCATCGCCGCCGCCGCATCGCGGCGGCACCAAGACCCGATGGAACGATGGCAAAAAGCCCGCGCCATCCGCGCCGCACGCATCATGCAGCGCCACGGGCTGGATGCCGTCGCCGAGCACTTCCGCATCGGCAAGGCCGAAGCGCGCATGCTCGCCGCGCGCGGGCGCAAGCTCATCTGGCAATGGTGGCGCGACCAGCGCGACCGGCGACTCGTCGCCATGCGCCGCCAAGGTGCGAGCCTCGCGCAGCTCGCGCGGCGCTTCGGCCTCTCCATTGAAGGCGTGCGGCGCGTGCTCGCACGCCGGGAACCCGCCGAATCGCGCGAGACGCGCTGAGACGCCCCAGAATCGATTTTCCGGCCTTTCGGGTGCCGTGATACCTTTGCAGGGCTTTTCGTGGATTCTTGGCGATCTGACGAGGCCGGTGTTGGACTGCCCGAGAAATCCCCTAGCCCGGGCTAGGGTTATTTAGCCGAGCAACCAGCGCCCCACGGCCACGATGCCGGCGCCAAGCACACCACCAGCGAGCGTGGCCGTAAAGTCCGCCCTTTCCACGCCGTAGTTGCTGCCCTCGCGCTTGGCGATGGCATCAATGGCTTCCTTGCCGGCGCCGGCAAGGGCTGCGAAGAAGACGCCAGCGCCAAATGCAATCACGGGATTTTTGCCGAACCCCAAAGACACCACGGCACCAATGCAAAAGCCCCATTGAAAATGAAGCTGCTTATCCTGACCCCGATATGCCAGCTGATAATCCTGAAGCGTCCTCATAGCCCCATCCTAGACCCGCGCGCGGGCGGGATCAAAGGGCCTGGATGCGCTGGATGGCCGCCTGCAAGGCCGCATCCACGCCGGCCTGATCCGTGGCGGCGCGGATCGCGGCCACGCCCTTGCGGCGCTCGGCCTCAATGGCCGTGAGCGCGGTGCGCGCGCGATCCGCTGCGGCGATGATGGCATCCGCAGCTGCGCGCGCGTCGGGCGCAAGCCCTGCATCCACTTCGGCTTGCACGAGCGGCGGCACAGGCCCCGTGTATCCCGCCGCCGCATATGCCCGGGCCTGTTTTTCCTTTTCCATGTATGTGAGCGCCTGCCCGGGCGCGGGCAGATACTTTTGCCGCTGTTCCTCGGCTACGGAGTTGAGCTTGCTGATGCAATGGGCTTGCCAGTCTATGAGCAGCGGGCGCGCGGTGATCCCTTCTTCGGCGAGCATAATGATCGCCGTCTGCATATCTGCCTCGCTCCACACCTCGCCCACGATTTGGCCTTGATATTCCAAGCGGATGCGCATCATTCTCTCCAAGGGTCATTGGTAGCCAATGGATAATAGCCAAGACCCCATCTCTTGGCATCGGCAAGACCGATGCGCGCCTGCGGCATAAAGATGTCTAGATCACACGGCCCAGGATCTATATGGAGGAAGCCAACTCCGATATACCCGAGCAGAATGCCGCCATTTCCAAAGGTGTTCGGGAAAAATTTTCGCACGAAATGCCATTGCCCATCTGCTTTGATTTGGGGTCCCCATCTATTGAGAAACATCACCTTTCCTACGCGCACCCTGACGAACATGCCAACCGTGATAGGCGCACCGAACGGCGCACTAAACCCGATATTATGTCTGGTTGTGACCGTGCCGGATATGGTGAGGATATTGGCCGTGGCGCCGATATATCCAGCGAAGTAAGCACCATAAGCGGCAGCGGCATCAGCTAGGGAAGCGATTTCCGGATTGCTGTTGTATTGTCGTTGAAAGTTGCCTGTAGCGATTGTTACACGCACTGAATAGCTGAGTGAATCTCCTAAGATGATATATCCAAGGGGACGATTGTTGGCATCCAACGCAGTCAAGCGCGGGTTCTTGGTGATGCGTATGCCGCCATTAGCATTTTCAAGCAGTGCGCTGACCTGCTGGCATTTTCCTTCTTTGTCCAATGTCGCTATGCCACCCGGCTTGCCGAGCATGGCGGCGAGCTGCTCGGCGATGTTGTGCACGCTCATGCGCGCAGCACCTCCACGCGGGCGATGGCGGCGAAGTCCAGCGCCGCCGCGCTGCCATTGATCGCCTCAATCTCAATGCGCGCCTTGGGCGTGATGGGCATCGGGATGAACTCGGGCCGCAAGAGGTCGGAAATCTGGTCGCGGAACTCCGCCGCCTGCTGGCCAT
>WFOX01000240.1 GCA_015487905.1 Mariprofundales bacterium | reverse complement strand
GAGGCTGTTCGTGACGCCGCCTTGATCGGCGCGCAGGCGTTGAAAGCCCAAAGGCGTGAGCGCCTCTTCCAGCAAGTCCTGGCAGCCCGCGTCTTCAGGCGTGATGGAAGGGCGCGCGATGAGCGCGCGGGCGAGCAGTAAGGGCTCGGTTGTCATGCATGCTCCTTGAAGATGCACATGGCGGCCAAGCCTAGCCGCGCGGAGATATCTGCGCCGCTGTGTCGCTGGCTGCGAACCACGAAAATGCTGTGCGCACTGGGGACCATAAAGCCCAACCTACTCTGCATATTGCAAACGGCTTGCAAAATGCCCTGTAGGTCGGGCTTTAGCCCGACATTTACGCCGGCGGTTGCAACATGCAATCGTAGGGGCAACCCGCTGGGTCGCCTGATCCCGCTGGCCCGCCCATTGCGCCGCCACGGGGCTTGACAGTGACGATTGCGGCGCTCAAGGTTGCCCGAAGGCAAAAGGAGGTGGCGTGCAGGGATTTCCTTCCGATGCATCGCTTCCGGCCTTCGGCGGCTACCTCATCGCCCGCCCCGCATTGATGCTGATCGGGCTGATTGCGGGCTTCTTCATCATGAACGGCATGGGGGCCGTGGCGAATGCCATTGTGATCCCTGCGCTTGACCTCGCCTACGGCACGACGATCTTCGCGTTTCTTGCGATGCTGATCGTCTATGCCGTCGTCTACACCACCATCATCACCACGAGCATGAAGCTCGTGCACAACATTCCCGACGCCGTGCTCGGCTGGATCCACGCGCGCGGCTCGCAAGCCTACAAGGAAGCCACGGGCCAGGCCGACCAGGAAGCCCACCAGCGCATGGGCGGCCTGGTGTCCTTCGTGAGCACGGCCGGCAGGGATGTGATGGGGGCGAAGAGAGGGGGAGAGACTGGCGCAAGAAAAGCAGGAGTGAGGGATAAGAGCACGAATGCGGATCGTGATAATTCCGATGCTCCAGGGAAATAAGGAATGAGCACGATTACTGATATTATCGCATGGCAACAAATTCTTCGGGCCAACAAGGATGTGAAGGAAGCGCTTGCGACTACTGATCAGGCGCTAAGGCTTGTAGATTACTGGGAAAACGGCTATTACAATGCTACTAAGCATATTGGCAATAATTCCATTCCAGCTATCGTTTACCACGGTGCTCGTGCTTATGCTGACAAATGCTATCCCAAGCCCGCCCAGGGCAACCGCGAATACAAGCGCCGTTATAACCTCGCCGTCTATGTAGCGGCTGAGGCGCTTTGGCATTTGCATGCGTCGGACATCAATGCCCTGCGTGATCCCAAGGCGCGGCGTTCGGTGGAGGAGTTTTTGAGTGCCCTGAGCGGGATGGGGCTGGAGAGTTCGCTTGCGAATGCGATTGTGGCGCTCAAGCGCTACAACGCCAAGGATCGCAAGCTCCTGCACGAGCTTGCGGCCAAGGTGCTGACGGCGGACGAGATCAAGGACTTGGCCGCGAAGGGCCTGGACGACCGCCAGATCGTGGAGATTGCGCTGGGGCGCATGATGCGCGAGGCCGTGCGCGATGAGAGGACGGTGCTTGGGGCCTTGGACAAGCTCGATGCGCGCGGGTGGCTGGCGCTGATGCGTGGCATGCGTGCCTGGCTTGACCGCTACGCCGCCTATGGCTTTGACGAGTCGCTCAGCAAAAAGAAGTTCAAGCAACTCGTGGACGAGCGCTTTGAGCAGCTTTGGAAGGCATTGAACCAGCGCCCCGATGGGTGGGTGGGGCCGACGAAGACTTATCCCAATATCAAGGCGTTGCCCGCGAAGCTCAGGATCCCGTCCTGGCATGTGGCTGAGAAGATTCGCGGCCCGATCCAGGATGTGGATGTGGGAGGGTTCCAGAAGCTGTATGAGAAATAGGTTGTCGGGCTAAAGCGCAACCCACACCGCACTTTGCAAATGTTTTGCAATCGGCATTGTAGGTCGCCCTGAAGGGCGACAATGTGCCTGCGCTTGCAATCATCGGCAGATGTCGGGCTGAAGCCCGAGCTATAGGGCATTTTTGCAAACGGTTTGCAATCGGCAACGGGGCGGCAAAACGCCGCCGGCACAAAGGGCGCTAATGGCGAAATGCGCGGCGCCCCGTGAAGACCATCGCGATGCCGTGTTCGTCGGCGGCGGCGATGACCTCCTCATCGCGCACGGAACCGCCCGGCTGAATCACGGCGGAAACCCCCGCCGCCGCGAGCGCATCCAATCCGTCGCGAAACGGGAAAAACGCATCGGAGGCCGCCGCCGCACCCTTGGCGCGCGCGCCCGCCTGCTCGGCGGCAAGCCGCGCGGCCAAAAGGCGGTTCGTTTGCCCGCCGTTCAGCCCCACGCTTGCGCCGTCCTTGACGATCGCAATCGCGTTGGACTTAAGATGCTTCACGACCGCCCAGGCCAGCAGCAGATCGCGCCACTCCTCTTCGCTCGGCGCGCGTTTGGTCACGACACGGCAATCCTCGCGGCGCACAAGCCCTGCATCGCGCGCCTGCACGAGCACCCCGCCCGCCACGCGCCGCAGGTCCCAGCCGCCCTGCACAGGTCTTGCTTCGGGCATCACAAGCAGCCGCAGCTTCGGCTTCGCCGCGAACACCTCGCGCGCTTCATCCGTAAACCCCGGCGCGATCACGACCTCGGTGAAGACCTTGACGATCTCGCGCGCCGCCTCCCCATCCACCTCGGCATTGAGAGCCACGATGCCGCCGAAGGCTGAAACAGGATCCGAAGCCAGCGCCCGCGCATAGGCCTCTCGCGCATCCTTGCCCGTGGCCGCGCCGCAGGGGTTCATGTGCTTCACGATCACGCAAGCAGGCGCGGGAAGATCGCGCACCGCGGCCCAAGCCGCATCGGCATCGGCGATGTTGTTGAACGAAAGCGGCTTGCCCTGCAAAAGCTCGGCCTCAGCCAGGCCCCGCTCGGGATCGTCGGGATCGGCATAGAAGGCCGCGGCCTGATGCGGGTTTTCGCCGTAGCGCAGATCCGTCCTCACGCGCACGAGCGAAAGCGTGAGAAGATCCGGCAGCGCGCGGCGCGTGCCGTCCGCGGCCAAGGAAGAGAGATAGCCCGCGATCGCGCCATCATAGCTCGCCGTGTGGAAAAAGGCCTTGGCCGCGAGCATGCGGCGGAAGCCCTCGTCATCGTCGCCATTGCGCAGATGCGCAAGCACAAGCTCGTAGTCCGCAGGATCCACGACGATAAGCACATCGCGATGGTTCTTGGCCGCGGCGCGGATCATCGCCGGGCCGCCGATGTCTATGTTCTCCACGGCCTCGGCAAGCGTGGCCCCAGGCCGCGCGATGGTTTCGCGAAACGGGTAGAGATTGACGCAGACGAGATCAATCGGCGCAATGCCGTGCTCGGCGAGCACTGCATCGTCGGTGCCGCGGCGCGCGAGAATCCCGCCGTGGATCTTCGGGTGCAGCGTCTTCACGCGCCCGTCCATGATCTCGGGAAAGCCCGTGATCTCGGCCACCTCGCGCACGGCCAGGCCCGCTTCCTTCAGCGTGCGCGCCGTGCCGCCCGTGGAGACGATCTCAAAGCCCAGCTCCGCAAGTCCTTTGGCGAAGGCGACGATGCCGGTCTTGTCGGAAACGGACAAAAGCGCGCGGCGCTTCGTCATCGGTTCTCTCCTTGGACGCAGGATGGGCGCGGATTGTGCCGCGGGAAGCTGACGCTGGCGAGGTGGGCGTTGCTATGGATGTTCGCGCTGCACCTTCGCGAACTCGGCTGCAAACAGCCGCGCAAGCCCCGCATCGCGGGTTTCCACACGGATGGCGGCAAGATCCCCCACCTGCACGATCCCGCTTTCTTTTTCCCAGACCGCACCGGTGCGCTGCGCGGCTGCAAGCTCCCAACGCGCCATGCGCGCGCTGAGCGGGCCCGGTGTGTCCAGAAAATGCAGCCGCACTTGCGCAAGCCCAACTGCACGGCCTTTTTGCTCCAGCCGCATCGTTTGCTCCACCACGCCGCCCTCGCCGAAGCGCGGCGCCTCCACAGGCCGCACGCGCACCCCGGGCGCCACTTTTTGCGGATCCTCCACCGAGCGGCCGAGCGCATCCAGCAGCGCCTGCAAGGCGGGGCTGGCGCGAAGAATATGTTTTGCGGCCTGCCTTGCCGCCTCAATCGCCGCGGCGTGCTCAATCCACTCGCGCGCGGGGCTTTCTTCCGGTTCCATCGGCGCCACAAGCGGCGTGGAAAACGAAAGCCCGCCTGCAAGAGCCGGTTTGATTGCATGCGCAAACAAAAACATTGCCACGCAAACCATCCATGCTCTCATTTCCCTTGCTCCTCATCTGCAAGAATGTTCTCAAGCTGTTCCATAAGCGCAGGCACATCTCCCCGCACGATTTCCCATATTCGCACAGGATCCAGGCCGAAATAGTCATGCACGATACGGTGCCGAAGTGCAACGATTTCTTTCCACGGTATCTCTGAATGTTGGGCCTTGGTTTTCTCAGAAACCTTGGATGCCGCTTCGCCAATGATCTCCAGCGCCTTTGAGACCGCATATTGGTGAAGAGCGCTCCTTTGGAAATCCTCCCATGTGATCTCTTCAACAAAGCGCATGGCATCCCGAGCCGCAATGAGCATGTCCAGGAGGTAGCCCTTATCCCGCCACATATATGCGCTCCATGTTGCGAAGGATATGCTCGCGGCGAATCCAGTTCCGGCTTTGGAGGATCACCCGCTTTTCCACCAAATCCACTTTGCGCCCGAAGAGAGACTCCAGCTCCTCACTCATCTGCAAAAGATTCCGAAACGACCAGAAGACGCCAACCTCAGGCTCCACAAGCACATCCACATCGCTGTCCGGCCGGAAATCATCGCGCAGCACTGACCCAAATACGGCAAGCTCGCGCACATGCCACTTCCGGCAAAATGCTTCCAACGCCTTTTGCGAAAACTGCAACTGCACATGCAAACCCATGCTGCATCTCCGCACCTGATCTTCCGTATTCAAGCCTGCTCGGAAACAAATCCAGGTGCAATCTTCCTGGGCGCATCTCCTCTCTTCCCTTCTTGCACGCCGGCCCGCCCCCGCCCATGATTGTCCGCCATGAAGAGGTGGCTTGCGGGTGTTTTGC
>WFOX01000239.1 GCA_015487905.1 Mariprofundales bacterium | reverse complement strand
CTTTGGACGAGAACATGGCGCGCGAGTTCGCGCGCAACGCCGAGCGCTACCGCTTCCTCAAATGGGGCCAGCAGGCGTTTCGCGGGCTTGTGATCGTGCCGCCCGGGCGCGGCATCGTCCATCAGGTCAATCTGGAAAAGCTTGCGCGCGTTGTGTTTGTGGATGGCGAGCGCGCCTATTTGGATACGGTCGTGGGCACGGATTCGCACACGACGATGGTCAATGCCTTGGGCGTGCTCGGCTGGGGGGTCGGCGGCATCGAGGCCGAGGCGGCGATGCTCGGGCAGCCGATTGCGATGGCACTGCCCAAGGTCGTGGGCGTGGAGCTCGTGGGCCGCCCGCGCCCCGGGGTGACGGCCACGGACATCGTGCTTTTCATCACCGAGCGCCTGCGTCGGCACGGTGTCGTGGGCAAGTTCGTGGAGTTCTTCGGCGAGGGCGCCGCGCGCCTGGCGCTTCCCGATCGCGCCACGATCGCGAACATGGCGCCCGAATACGGCGCCACCTGCGGCTTTTTCGCGATAGACGAAGAAACGCTTGCCTATCTTGCGCTCACGGGCCGCAGCGAAGATGCGCTTGCTTGTGTGCGTGCGCATGCCGAAGCGCAAGGGCTTTGGGGCCTGCGCTATGAGGCGGACTTTGACGAGCACATCGTCATTGAGCTTGCCGAGATTGCACCCGCGCTTGCCGGGCCCAAGCGCCCGCAGGATCGCGTGGAGCTGGGCCGCGTGAAGGACTCGGCCAAGACGGCCATCGCCGCCGTGCATGCAGCTCCCAGGCGTGCGCGCGTGCAGGCGCTGGATGCGGAGCTAGAAGACGGCGCCGTCGTCATCGCCGCGATCACGAGCTGCACGAACACCTCCAATCCCGCGCTTTTGCTCGCTGCGGGATTGCTGGCCAAGAAAGCGCATGCGCGTGGGCTTCGTCCTAAGCCATGGGTCAAGACTTCGCTTGCGCCGGGCTCGCGGGCCGTGACCCACTTTCTTGCCGAGGCGGGGCTTTTGGAGCCGCTCGTCGCGCTTGGATTCGCCGTCGTGGGCTATGGCTGCACGACCTGCATCGGCAACTCCGGCCCGTTGCCTGATCCTGTGGCTGAAGCGATTCGCAAGCATGATCTTGCTGTTGCGGCGGTGCTTTCAGGCAACCGCAACTTTGAGGGGCGCGTGCATCCGCTCGTGCGGCTCAACTATCTCGCCAGCCCGCCGCTCGTCGTGGCCTATGCGCTTGCAGGCTCCGTGCTCATCAATCTGGAAGAGGAGCCGCTTGGCAGTGATGCGCAAGGAAACCCCGTGTTCTTGCGCGACATCTGGCCTGCGCCTGAGGAGGTGGCAAGCGCGATGCAGGCCGTGCGCCGCGAGCATTTCCAGAAGGCCTGGGCGGACTTGCTTGCGGGCGATGCGCGCTGGCAGGCGCTCAATGCCCCCACGGGTGCACGCTATGCCTGGGATGCGGCCTCCACCTACATCCGCCGGCCGCCGTTTTTTGAGGCGCCGCCGCGCAGGGAGGAGGAGATCACGGGCGCGCGCGCGCTCGTCGTGCTCGGCGATTCCGTCACAACCGACCACATCTCACCCGCAGGCGCGATCCCGAAGGATTCACCTGCCGGGCGGTATCTCCTGGCGCACGGGGTTGCGCCCGAGGACTTCAACTCCTACGGCGCAAGACGCGGCAATCACGAGGTCATGATGCGCGGCACCTTCGCGAACATTCGCTTGAAAAACCTGCTCGTGCCCGATGCCGAGGGCGGCATCACGCTGCACTTGCCTGCGGGTGAGCGCATGAGCGTGTTTGAGGCGGCGATGCGCTATCAGGAAGAAGGCGTGCCCGTGATCGTGATCGCGGGCAAGGAATACGGCACGGGATCCTCGCGCGATTGGGCGGCCAAAGGCCCGGCGCTTCTCGGCGTGCGCGCGGTGCTTGCCGAGTCCTTTGAGCGCATTCACCGCAGCAACCTCGTCGGCATGGGCATCTTGCCCTTGGAGTTCATGCCGGGTGAGGGGCGCGAAGCGCTGGGGCTGACAGGCCGCGAGCGCTTCACGATCCGCGGCATTCGGCGCGGCGCGAAGCAAGTGGAGGTGGAAACCGACACGGGCAAGCGCTTTTTCGCGCGCGTGCGCATAGATACGCCGCGCGAGTGGGACTACTACGAAGCAGGCGGCATCCTTCCCTATGTCTTGCACGCGCGCGCAGGCGCCTAGCGCCGCGGATGGAAGCGGATGCGGTTGATGAGAAACGCCTCATAGCCGACGGGTGGTAGCGGAAACGGCGCGGCTGCATAGACGGCGCGCACGAGCGAGGCGTCCAAGGCCTCGTTGCCTGAGGAAACCAGAATGCGCACGGCGCGCACGCGCCCGTTCGGAAAGAGCCGCAGCTCAATCTCGGGATCGCGCGCAAATGGGCCCGGCGGCGGATTCCATGCCGCTTCAATGCGTGCGCGCATGCGTGCGAGATAGCGCGCGATTTCCTGGCTGGAAAGCGTCGCCGTGGCCTCGTGCGCCATGGAGGAAACCGCAGGCGCCACATCCGTGGCGGAGGAGGCGGCGGATGGCTCAAGCGGCGCCACAAGCGGCGCTGCAGGTGGGATGTCGGGCTTCGGTTTGGGCTTCGTGCGCGTCGGGATGCGGGCCTGCGCGGGTGTTTTCTTCGGGGGCAGGGCGCGTCGTGGCCGCTGCGGCGGGGTGTGCGCGGGCATCTGCGCGATCAGCCGCACATGCACCACATTCGGGGTCAGCGGCATGCGCGGCGCCTGCCAGGAAAGCGCCCACAGCACCGCGAACAGGGCGTGCACGCCCAGCGCAAGCGCCCAATCCAGCAGGCCGGGCGCGCCCGCGTCAGCGTTGCGGTTCGGTGAGAAGGGCAATCTTCGTAAGCCCGCCTTGTTGCAGCGCCGCAAGTGCTTTCGCCACGCGCGCGTAAGGCGTGCGCGCATCGGCGGCAAGCACGACCTCGGCCTCAGGCCGCCTGCGCGCAAGCGCACCCGCCCGCGCACGCAGTTGGGCGAGACTCACGCGTTGCTTGCCCCACCAAATCCGCCCCCGGGCATCCACGCTTATGCGGATCGGCGTAGGCAGCTCGGGCAAGGGCGTGCTTGCCGCGCGCGGCAACTCCACCTCAATCCCCGTGGTGAGCAAGGGGGCCGTAAGCGCAAAGGTGGCGAGCAGCACGAGCATCACATCCACAAGCGGCGTGACATTGATCTCGCCCATAAGCCGCGGTCGCTTCACGGCTGCGCCTCTTTGCGCTTGCGCGTGAAGAGGTTCAGCGCTTCGGCGATGAAGCGCTCGGATTCGTTTTCGCGCCGCGCCGCCCAGGAGGCGAAGCGGTTGTAGGCGATCACGGCCGGAATGGCCGCGAAAAGGCCGATCGCGGTGGCGATCAGCGCTTCCGCAATGCCCGGCGCGACCGTGGCAAGCGTGGCTTTGCGCGTTGCGCCGATCGCGTGAAAGGTGTGCATGATGCCCCACACGGTGCCGAAAAGGCCCACGAACGGGGCGGTGGCGCCGATCGTGGCCAGCATCGGCACGCGCCGCCAAAGCGTTTCTTCGCCGCGCGCAATGGTGCTGCGCATGGCGCGTTCAGCGGCCGCAAGCGCAAGCTGGGGGGATTCGCGCACGGGTTGCTGGGCAAGCTCGCGAAGCCCGGCCGCAAGCGCTTGCGCAAGGGCGGATGCCTCGTGTGCGCGCGCAAGCGCGGCCAAGGCATGCGCATCCACTTCATCCCCAAGCGCTTGCAAAAAGGCCTGATCGCGGCGATCGGCGCGCGCAAATTGCCGCCATTTTGCGAAGATCACGGCCCATGAAGCAAGCGACATCAAAACCAGCAATGCAAGCACGCCCTGCACGACGGGCGATGCGTGCAAGACGATTTCCCATGCTCGGTTCACGCCTTCTTCCCCCAGAGGTGTGCGCGCATGGCCTTGGCAAGCGCCTCAGGCCAACGCACGGGCTTGCCTGCAGCATCCACGCAGGCTACGCGCACCTGCGCGCGCACGAGTTCTGTTTCGTCGTCTTCGCGCAGCACGGCCTGGCCAAAGCGGCAGCTTGCGCGGCCGATATCCGTAAGCTCGGTGGCGACGACAAGCGCATCGTCCAGCCGCGCCGGTGCAAGAAAGCGCACCTGCATGTGGCTTACGACGAAGCGCACACCTTCGCGCGCGGCAAGCTCGGATTGCGAAAAGCCAAGCCAACGCAAGAACTCGGTGCGCCCGCGTTCCAAAAACTTCAAATAGTTCGCGTAATAGACGAGGCCTGCGGCGTCCGTGTCCTCGTAATAGACGCGCACGGGCCAAAGGTGTGCGGCTTCGCTCACCAAAGCCTCCCTTGTTTGGGATGCGCGGGCAGCCCCAGCGCTTCATAGGCGCGGGGCGTGGCCTCGCGGCCGCGCGGCGTGCGCACGAGATAACCTTCCTGGATCAGGTAAGGCTCAATCACATCCTCAATCGTGCCGCGCTCTTCCGAAAGCGTTGCTGCCAGCGCATCCACGCCCACAGGCCCGCCTTTGTAGTGCTCAATGATGGCGCGCAAAAGGCGCCGGTCGGACTCGTGCAGCCCATGCGCATCCACGCCGAGGCGCTCCAATGCATGGGTGGCGACCTCTTGCGTGATGACCCCTGCGTGTTCCACCTCGGCGAAGTCGCGCACGCGCCGCAGCAAACGATTGGCGATGCGGGGCGTGCCGCGCGCGCGCCGCGCGATCTCCATCGCCCCTTCCTCGGTGATGCGGGCGCCCAAAAGGCCGGCTGAGCGCAGCACGATGCGCGCAAGCTCTTCGGGGGCATAGTAGTCCAGCCGCTCCACGATGCCGAAGCGCTCGCGCAAGGGGTGCGTGAGCAGTCCCGCGCGCGTGGTGGCACCCACGAGCGTAAAGCGCGGCAAGGAGATCTTCACGGAGCGCGCCGCCGGCCCCTGGCCGATCACGAGATCCAAGGCGAAGTCCTCCATCGCCGGATACAGGATTTCTTCCACCTGCGGGCTTAGGCGATGGATTTCGTCAATGAACAGCACATCCCCGGGCTCCAGATTCGTGAGGATCGCAGCAAGATCCCCCGGGCGCTCCAGAACGGGGCCGCTTGTGGCGCGCAGATTCACGCCGAGCTCGTGCGCGATCACATGCGCAAGCGTCGTTTTGCCAAGCCCGGGCGGGCCGAAGAGCAGCACATGATCCAGCGCTTCCTTGCGCGCGCGCGCAGCCTCAATGAACACGCGCAAGTTGCGCACAAGCTTGGTTTGGCCCACATACTCATCCAAGCGCTTGGGCCGCAGCGCTGCATCCAGCTCATCCGGCGTATCCAACAGCTCAAACGGATTCATGGCGCCAATGCCTTGAGCGCCGCTTTGAGCGCGGCTTCAAAGTCCTCGGGCGGCGCTTTCGCAAGCGCGCGCTCCACCTCGCGTGGCTTGTAGCCGAGATTGAGAAGCGCAAGGCGCACATCCTCCAGCACGCCGCTTGCGACATGCTGCGGCTCGGTTTTGTCGCGCAGCTCCAACACGATGCGCTCGGCGGTTTTCTTGCCGATGCCGGGCGTGCGCGCAAGTCGCGCCGCATCCCCTTGGGCGATCGCGGCGGCAAGCTCCTTCGGTGCGAGCGCGGAAAGCAGCGCCAGGGCCGTTTTTGCGCCCACGCCCGCCACCCCTAGCAGCCTGCGAAACCAATCGCGTTCTTCGGCGCTTGCAAAGCCGAACAGCGAAAGCTCGTCTTCACGGACGAGGGTGTGCACGAACAGCTCGGCCGTCTCTCCGATGCGCAGGCCGGCGGCAAGCGCAGGCGGCGTTTGCACCTCATAGCCCACGCCGCTTACTTCCAGCACGAGCAGCCCTGTCGGGGATGTCGCACGCACCGTGCCGCGCAACCAGCCGATCATGCCGATATTCCTTGCATACGATGCTGCAATGCGCAAACGGCGGCGGCGAGCGCATCGGCGGCGTCGGCGGGCGGGGTGGTGTCCAAACGCAAAAGCACGCGCACCATGAACTGCACCTGCGCCTTTGTGGCGCGCCCGTTGCCCACGAGCGCAAGCTTGAGCATCCCAGGCGCGATGCGCACAACCCCCACCCCCGCTTCGGCGCAAGCGGCAAGAATGGCGCCGCGCGCTTCACCGAGCACAAGCGCCGTGCGGGCGTTTTTGGCCACGAAGCCGTCCTCCAGCGCCACGCAATCAGGAGCATAGCGCGCAATCGCCGCGCGCACCGCGCGCGCAAGCTCAACGAGGCGCGCTTCCGCTGCGCCTGCGCGCGGCCGCACGAGTTCCCAGCCCAAGGCGCGCCAGCGCATGCCGTCGGCGGCGACCGCGCCGAGGCCTGTGCAGCGCACGCCCGGATCCACGCCGAGCACGCATGCGCGCGCCAAGGGCTCAGTCGCCTGCGGCCGCGAGCTCTTCGGCCGGGATGTCGTAGTTCGTGTATACGTTTTGCACGTCCTCCAGCGCTTCCAGCTTTTCAATGAGCGCAAGCACCTTGCGGGCCGTATCCCCGGAGACCTTCACCGTCGTTTTCGGCACCCAAGTGATCTCCGCGCCCATCGGTTGCAGTCCTTTGGCCTCCAGTGCCTGCTGCACGCGGAAGAAGTCTTGGGGCGCGGTGCGCACCTCAATCACGCCGTCTTCGGGCCGATCCAGCACATCCTCAGCCCCTGCTTCCAAGGCCACTTCCATGATTTCGTCTTCGCTGTAGCGATCGCGATCAAAGACGATCTGGCCCACCTGCTCAAACATCCACGCCACACAACCCGTTTCACCGAGGTTGCCGCCGCCTTTCGTGAAGGTGCTGCGCACCTGCGAGACCGTGCGGTTGCGGTTGTCCGTGATGCAATCCACGATCACGGCGACACCGCCCGGCGCATAGCCCTCCAAACGCAACTCCTCCATCGCTTCGCCGCCGCCTGCGCCTGCACCGCGCGCAATCGCGCGCTCAATGTTCTCTTTGGGCATGTTCACGGCGCGCGCGGCGGCGATGGCCGCACGAAGGCGCGGGTTCGCTTCGGGATCAGGGCCGCCCAAGCGCGCGGCCACCGTGATCTCACGAATGTAGCGCGTAAACAGCCGGCTGCGCCGCGCATCCTGCACGGCCTTTTTGTGCCGCACCTTGGACCATTTGTTGTGTCCGGCCATGGCTTCACCTCCACGATGAGCAGCGGATGCGCATGCTAGCGCTTGCAGCCCTCTCCATCAGCACGCTAGGGTTTCTTCACGCAACGCGCATCCGCAGCCGCAAGGAGGGGGCACCATGCGCAAGAAGGTCGTGGTGGCCGAGGACGATCGCGCGGTGCGCGAGCTGCTGCGCGCGGCGCTGGAGGCCCAAGGATGGGCCGTGCATGCGGTGGAGGACGGCGAGCAGGCCGTGCTCGCCTGCCGTTGGACGCGCCCGAATCTGCTCATCACGGACAACCAAATGCCGGATATGTCCGGCGATGAACTCGTGCGCCGCGTGCGCGAGGACGATCGCTTTGAACGCATCCGCATCGTCGTCTTCTCGGCCGATCCGAAGGATACGGAAAACGGGCTTGCTGACGCCGTCGTCCCGAAGGCGAAAGGGGTGGAGGCGCTGCTGGAAACCGTGGCGCGCCTGAGCAAAGACCACTAGGAGGGCCTTTTTTCCCGCATCTGCGCAGGGTGCGGGATTTTTTGCGAAAAACCAGTAAAATATCCGTGGTTCTGTAAAATCGCAAGGAAAATCATCATTTCTCTCCGGCTGCATGTCCAAAAATGGCATATTTTCTTTGTATTTTTGGCGGTCTTTGCCGTCCGTCGCTTGCCGGCGTGCATGTTGCAAGCATGTTCGTGGCGGCGGAAAAAGCGGATACGGCGCGCTCGCCCGCAAGCCGAAGGCGGGAGCAGACACGCAGCGCAGGATCAGAATAACGAAAGAATAGATGTAGATTTCTGCAACCACATCTTCGCAGGTGTGTTTGATAGGCAAGCGGGCGGGGCGGTGCTAGGATGCGCCGTCTATGGCGGACGCATGGCTCGTGCTCGTGTCGGCGGTCTTCGTGCACAACTTTGTGCTCACGAAGTTTCTCGGCATTTGCCCGTTTCTGGGCGTGTCCAAGCGGCTGGACACGGCCATCGGCATGGCGCTTGCCGTGCTCTTTGTGCTTACGCTTTCCTCCACGATGTCGTGGATCATTGAAGAGGAGGTGCTCAAGCCCCTGCATCTGGAGGTGCTGCGCACGATCT
>WFOX01000238.1 GCA_015487905.1 Mariprofundales bacterium | reverse complement strand
GCATCCCGCGGCTTACGCGCGAGGAAGAAGAGGAACTCGCCCGGCGCTGGCGCGAGCACAAGGACTTTCGCGCCGCCCAGCGACTCATTCTCGCCAACCTTTATGCCGTGGCCGCGATCGCGCGCGAATACCGCCACTTCGGCCTTCCCGAAGAGGATTTGATTCAGGAGGGCGTGCTGGGGCTGATGCATGCGGTCAAGCGCTTTGACCCCTCGCGCGGCTTTCGGCTCATGACCTATGCCTCGTGGTGGATTCGCGCGGCGATCCACGACTACATCCTGCGCTCATGGAGCATTGTCAAGGTGGGCACGAACAAGCTGCAACGGCGCATCTTCGCGGGGCTGCAAAAGGCCCGGCATGCAATCGCCGCGATTGAAGGCCGCAACTTGGAGGAAGTGGCGGAGCACTACGGCGTAAGCGCAATGGAATACCACAACTTGACCAATCTCTTCTTGCAGCGCGATGTTTCGTTGGACGCCGAAAACGAAGACGGCACGGCCATGATCCGCGTGCTGCCCGCACCTGGGCCTACGCCGGAAGAGGAAACGGCCGCGCGCGAGGAGCAAAAGCTGCGCACGGAAAAGCTTGCCGCAGCGATGAAGCGGCTGACCGAGCGCGAGCGCTTGATCATTGAGCGGCGGCATCTTTCAGAGGATCCCGCCACGCTCAAGGAGCTTGCAAACGAATTCGGCGTCTCCATTGAGCGCGTGCGCCAGCTTGAAGCGCGCGCGCTTAGGAAGCTGCGCGCAGCGATGCGGCAACCCGCGCCCAGCTAAGGATGCGCGGCGGGCCTAAGCCGACATATCCGCCCGTTTGCGAAATCCGCCACATATATCCAGCCGCTTGCATCGCGGCCGAAGGCCGAGATTGCAAACGGCATGCGCGCAAGCAAATGCATGCGCGCTGGGCCACTTCTTGGTGCTTGCAAGGCCCAAATGCGCCCTGAGCAGAAGTCGCCGAACAAAAAGGCGCCTTCCCAGTTGGGGCCAAGCCCGCCGCCGCGATGCACCACGCCGCCGATGATCGCGCAGCCTTACGCATGGCTGTATTCCGCAATGGGCATCACAAACCGCGCCCCGCGCGGCGCGTGCGCGCGATATGGATGCCTTCCCTCAAAATACGGCCAACCGAAATTCGCCTGCGCTGGCAGCGGCCAGCGAACGAGATTTACCTCTTCCCAGCGATCTTGGCCGACATCGGCGATGTATAGATCGCCCGTGTGTGGATCAAAGTCGTAGCGCCAGGGGTTGCGCAAGCCCACGCCCCAAATCTCCAACATGCCGGGCACGGGCCTTGTGAGCACCTTCGGCCGCCATGCCCTTTCCCACCGGCGCACATGAAGCCGCAGCATCTTGCCGAGCAGCGCCTGCGGATTTTGCGCAAATCCATGCGGATCGCCCGCAGAACCGCCATCCCCAAGCCCAATGTAAAGCCAACCATCAGGGCCGAAGGCAAGATGGCCGCCGTTGTGATTCGCATAGGGCTGCCGCACGGCCAGCAAGCGCTCCAACGAACTTGCATCGGCGCGCAATGCCTGGGGATCCATGCGCACGCGCGCGACCGCCGTATCCCCGCGCCGATCCGTGAAGTGCAAATACAGCCAAGCGCGCCTTGGGAACGCGGGATCCAGCGCTGCACCCAAAAGCCCCTGCTCCATCCCTTGCGCGCGCACATGGTTGCGAAGATCCATCACGAGATGCCGATGGCCGGCTTCCCAGAACCACACGCGCCCTCGGCGTTCCAATACGAGCAATGCGTGCGCATGATTCGGCACGGCTACAAGTGCCACCGGCTCGCGGAGGCCTGCGGCGACATCTTCGCATGTGATCCCCTGTGCCATTGCCATGAGCGGCGCCGCGCACGCAACGCCCGCAAACGCGCGACTAAGCCCAAGCAAAGCCAAACTGCGCATGCACGCGCTCCAGCCACGCAGGAAGCAAGTGCACGCGGGGAATGCGCATGCGCCAATGGCCTTTGTGTGCGCTCACGAGCACCGTGCGGCATCCAAGCCGCGCTGCTGCTGCAAGGTTCGCGGGCTGGTCGTCCACCACCAAGGTCTCATGGGGCTTTGCGCCTTCTTGGCGCAAAATGCGTGCAAGCGCGCGCGCATTCGGCTTCGGGCGATAGGCGTCAAAGCGGATGTCGTAGATGGCCGCAAAGTGATGGCGCACGCCCAGTGCGGCAAGCACGCGCTCGGCGTGCTCGCGGATCGCGTTCGTGTGCACGACCTTGCGGGCCGGAATCGCCGCAAGCGCCGCATCCAGCTCGGGATCAGGCCCAAGCAGCTCATGAGGCCGCACATCATGCACTTCCTGCAAGAACCGCTCGGGATCCACGCCGTGGTGCAGCATGAGGCCGCGTAAGGTTGTGCCATAGCGCCGCCAGTAGTCGCGCCGCAGGCGATCGGCCGCATCGGGCGCAAGCCCCAGCTCGCGCATCACAAAGGCATTGATCTTCTTGTCCATGCGCGCGAACACACCGCTTGTGGCCGAATAAAGCGTATCGTCCAGATCAAACACGATGAGCTTCATCAAAGCCCCAGCGCCTCAGGAAGCTGCATCGGATCGGCAAGCACGCGAAACGAGGCCGCGCCGCCCTCGGTGAAGAACGCGCGCCAGCGCGCAAGCCGCCGCGTATAGCGCGCAGGATCGCGGTTGTCGCTTCTTAGCTTGATCACATGCACGGCGAGCACCTCTATGCCCGCAAAGTTGCCCTTGATCCCCGCCCGGCGCACATCCTTGGGCAAATCCTCGGCAAGATCCGAAAAGATCACGAGCACCTTGCGCGCGGCAGGTGTTTCGGCAAGCCACTCAGCCGCTTGCAACACGGCGCCGCGGATGTCGGTATAAGCGCTTGCGCGCGTGCGCGCAAAGCGATCCAGCTTTTCCTTGAGCGCGCGCTTGATGCGGTTCGCTTCCGAGGGCCTTGTAGGAAACCGCACGCGAAAGACGATTTCGCGATCGGAAAAGCTGCGGCTGCTGATCTTGGCCAGCGTGATCGCATCCCCAGGCCGCAGCTTGGCGAGGAGATAGGCTACCGCGCGCACGGCCTTGGGGAGCTCGCGATGGTAGGTGCCGGAGACATCCACGAGCACATACAAGGCCGTTTCATTGCGCGAGATGCAGCCTGAGAGCAACGCCACCGCCGCAAGAAGCACAAGCCACTTTCTCATCGGGCGCGCTCCCCCGCCGGAGAAGGTCCACGCACGAGCATCCACAGCCCCCGTATCGCGCGCGCAAGCTGCAACCAGAAGAAGATCACGAGGTCATAGAGGCTTGCAAGCACGCGGTGCACGCGCTCCCACACCGCGGCCACCACATGCAGCAGGCGGGCGGTAAGCTGCACGAGCACGGCATAGACGCGCTGCGCAAGGATGCGCCCCGTGTGGAACAGCGCATCCAATGGGATCGCAGCCAGAGCAAGCACAAGCGGCAGCACGAAGCCCATCGCCGCCTGCACGGCTACGGGGAAAACACCCCAGAAGCGATCCTCTGCGCCTTGCGCCGCCTCTCCGGCCAAAAGCGCGCGCGTTTGCACATCTTGGGCGACCAAGTATTCGCGCATGACGGCCAGGCCCGCCTCCACGCCCGCCATGAGCAGCAGCAACACCCCTGCGCCGATCATCACGCGCCTGCGAAGTTCAGTGCTCCATTGCTCGGCCTGCGGCAACACATGGCTGATGCCGGCAGCATCCATAAACACCACGCCTGCTGTGAGCTCCACGCAGATGATCACGATGGCGGCAAAGAACGACACATCCACGCCGAAGACCGATAGCCCCCCGCCCACCATCTCGGCCATCGGCCGCTGGATGAGCAGAAAGTTCACAACAGAGCCGCCTGCGGCAAGCGCGAAGAAAAACGCCGCGATCAAAAACTGCGTGAGCAACGAATGCTGCGCGGCGCGCTCAAGCTGATCCCGATCCTCCAGGTATTGGATCGCTTCCTCAAAGGTGCGTGTGGCGCGCGCAAGCGCGCTCTCTAGATCCCCCATGATCTTCGCAAGCCTGTCCAAGCGCTTTTGCATCCGCTTCACAGGGGCTTTGAGCTTTGCAAGGGCCTTGCGGCGCCTTTTTGCCTCGCGTTTGCTCCATCCAAGCGCGCGCTGGTGGTTCTTTTCCATGCTTTTGCGCAGTTTTTCCAGCGCGCGCACGACCTCGCGCGGCTCACCCGCCCGATGCGCGTCTTCCAGATGCTGGGAAAGCCGTTCCAGCTCCTTGGGCGGCGCCACATCCACAGGCTCATGCGCCTGCTTGTAAAGCCGATCGTAGTCTTCCACGAGACCCGCGATGCTGCGGTGAATCGTCGGATATTCGCGCACCTCCTTTTCCAGCACATGCTCAAGCTTTCCGTGCTCCTTGCGCACGCGGCGCTCCAGTTGCGTAAGAAAGTGCTCGGTCGCAAGCTGCACAGCGCGTGCGCGCACGGCCTCGGCATGGCGCATCAGCACTTGCGCTGCGCGCCCGAGCAGCGCCGCCACCTCCTCAAAGACGCTGCGCAACAGCCCATGCGCCTGCTCGCGCGCAAGCCAAAGCACGAACGAAACCGCAAGAAACAAGAGCAACGCAGCCACGAGCGGCGGCACATGCAGGGCTGCGGCCGTTTGCAGCACGAACGGATGGCTGAGCATCGCGCCTCCCCCTGTCCTTGAAGTGCCCCCGATGTTGTGCTCCGGCCAACCCTGCACAAGTTTCCCAAGATTGGGAAGATATGCAGCTTACCGCGCCTCGTCCCCGACCAAACGGCGCAGGGCCTCTTCATACTTCGCGCGCGTTTGCGCGACGATCGCAGGCGGGAGCTCAGGCGCAGGCGGCTTGCGATCCCAACCTGCGGCATCCAACCAATCGCGCACGAACTGCTTGTCAAAGCTCGGCGGATTCTCGCCGGGGCGCCAGGCATCCCGCGGCCAAAAACGCGAGGAATCGGGTGTGAGCGCTTCATCAATCCAAATGAGATTCCCTTCTTCATCCAACCCGAACTCAAACTTGGTGTCGGCAATGAGAATCCCGCGCGCCTCCGCATAGGCCGCGGCCTGCTTGTAAATCTCAAGCGAAACCTCGCGCACGCGCGCGGCAAGCTCTGCACCGATGAGATCCTGCATGCGCGCAAAGGAGATGTTCTCGTCATGGGCGCCTGCATCCGCCTTCGTGGAAGGCGTGAAGATCGGCTCAGGCAGCTTCTCGGCCAGCCGAAGCCCTTCAGGAAGCCGGATGCCGCACACAGCCCCCGTGCGCTCATATTCCCTCCAGCCCGAGCCGACGAGATAGCCGCGCACGATGGCCTCCACGGGCAAGGGCTTCACGCGCCGCACGATCATCGCGCGGCCTTCCACAAGCGCGGCTTCTTGGGGCGCTAGCCAATCCTCAAGCGGCGCATCCAAAAGATGGTTGGGAATGAGATCCGCAAAGTGCGCAAACCAGAAGCGGGACAGCGCCGTGAGCACGCGCCCCTTGCCCGGAATCGGCGTGGGCAGCACGACATCGTAGGCCGAGATGCGGTCGGTCGTGACGATGAGCAGCGTTTTCTCATCCAACGCATAGAGATCGCGCACCTTGCCGCGCGCGATGAGCTTTGGACCTTTGAGATCGGTTGTAGCGAGCACCTCGGGCGCAGGCATTTCGTCTCCTCCGTGATTCCTTTTCTTATGCACGGGGCGCACAAGTCCATCGGCATCGCTCTGGTTTGTCCACAGCACCGCCACTGCGCTTTTTTGGTGTTGTGCTTTCAGCGGAATGGCTTGTGTTGGGATGGGATCTCCCCCACAATCGCACCGAACCTCGGTGCGCTGGGAGGAAGAACATGAAACGGACACTTACGGCCATCATTGAGCGCGAAGGCGATGGATATGTGGCCTTGTGCCCAGAGCTGGACATTGCAAGCCAGGGCGATTCGGTGTATGAGGCGCGCAGAAACCTCCAGGAGGCCGTGGAGCTTTTCTTGGAACACGCCTCCCCCGAAGAGGTGCGCGCACGGCTGCACGAGGAAGTGTAGATCACGCGCCTTGAGGTCGCGGTTGGGTAGGCTCAGACGGCTTTCCGGCCGAGAGGTTTGCGCGATCCTGGCAAGACATGGATTCCGGGAGGTTCGCCGTCGTGGAAGTCATATCTCATGCAGCGCCGAGATGAACATGGCACCACGACGGTGCCGGTGCCGGAAAAGAACGACGGATGCACACATTGCGCGCCATCATTCGCCAATCCGGCGTGCCGCGCTTGGAGTTTGAAGAAGGCTCTTAGGATTTCCCCGTGCATTTGAGGCAGCGCTCCACATGCGCATGGGCGATGAGGCAACGCGCCAGGCAAAGCAGGAACATCGCGGCGCATCGTGCCTGCAGGCAGGCTTGAGATCATGCAAAGACGCCTTGCAACATGGCTGGAAACAATCTGGTGGCAGAAGCGCAAGCCGCCTGCCACCTTGCGCGCGTTTGCGCCGCTCTATCGCGCCGCAAGCAGGCTGCACCTCGCCTGGCGTGAAGCGCATCGGACACAAGCGCCGATCCCCGTGATCTCAGTCGGCAACATCACGGTGGGCGGAAGCGGCAAAACGCCCTTCGTCGCCTGGCTTGCGCAGCAGCTTGCCGAAGCGGGCTTACGCCCGGCGATCCTCTCGCGGGGCCTGCGCAAAGACCCCGAGCCAGTGCCCAAAGACGGCGATCCCGCGCGCTTCGGCGACGAACCCGTGATGCTTGCGCAGCAGGGATTGTTCGTCATTGCAGGGCGCGACCGCATCCGGGGCGCTGCGCTTGCCGCAAGCCTCGGCGCCGAGATCGCGATTCTGGATGACGGCATGCAATACCGAAGACTTGCGCGCGCGCTGGAGATCGTGCTCGTGCCCGCGGAAGGGTTCGGCAATGGAATGCTGCTTCCCGCAGGCCCCTTGCGTGAACCCATCTCGGCCCTGGCCCGCGCGGATCTTATCGTGCGCACGGGCGTTGGCGCCGCAGACCCCTTGGGCTTTGCCCCCGAGTTTCGCTTTTGCGCGCGCCCGGATCGGCTCGTGCCGCTTGTCGGCGCGCCTGCGGATGCCCCGCCGCCCCCAAAGGCCCTTGCCGCAGCGGGCATCGCGCGGCCTGCGCGCTTTTTTGCATCCTTGCAGGCGCTTGGGATTGAGATCGTGCAGCGCTTCGCCTTCCCCGATCACCACCGCTATCGCGCGGCGGATGTGCAAAGGCTTGTGCGCGCGAAGGTGCCCGTTGTCACGACGATGAAGGATGCCGTGAAGCTTGCGCGGCTGTGGCCTGAGGATGCGCCTGCGCTTTGGGCGCTTGCGCTTACGCCGGAGCCGGCACCAGGGCTTTGGGAAGCGATTCAAACGAGGCTTGCTGCTATCCTTCGCAAGCCTTGAAGGAGGCCGACGATGGTGGACAAAGAGCTTTTGGAGATCCTCGCTTGCCCCAAGTGCAAGGGCGAGGTGCGCTACGAAAAGGACAAGGGCATCATCTGCGAGCATTGCAAGCTCGTCTATCCCGTGCGCGATGATATTCCCGTGATGCTCATAGACGAGGCGAAACCCCTCTCCGATTGATCCCTT
>WFOX01000237.1 GCA_015487905.1 Mariprofundales bacterium | reverse complement strand
GCCTGGCCAAGGCGCTTTCCGAGGTCGTGGATGCGCGTGCCGGAAATCCCGCGCTTGCCCCCTGCCGCGTGCACATCTCGGGCTGCCAGCACAGTTGCGGCCAGCACCACATCGCCGACTTCGGTCTGCATGGACTTGCCAAGAAGATCGCAGGCCGTGCCGTGCCGCATTATCAGTTCCATCTGGGCGGCTCGGGCAAGGCCGGAGAGGGTTTCGGCTATGTGACGGTGCCCGTGCCTGCGGCCAAGGCGCCCCAAGCGCTTGCGGCGCTGATGGATGCCTATGCCCGCGAGCGCATCAATGGCGAGAGCGTGCGCGCATGGGTGGAGCGCGTCGGCAAGGCGCATGTGGATGCGATCCTGGCGCCGTTTGCAGGCGAAGAGGGCGAGGTGGAAGGCCTCGTCTATGACTGGGATGAAACGCAACCGTTTTCCACGAAGGACAACAAGCCCGGCGAGTGCGCCGCAGCCGTGATCGGCATGACCGAGGCAACGATTGCCGAGGCGCAATACCACCTGCGGCTTGCAAGCTCGCACTTGGAAAACGGCTTTACCGAGGACGCCGTGCAGGCCTTGGAGATCGCTGCGGCGGCGGCAGCACGCGCCTGGTGCATCCAAAAGGGCGAGGTGCCCAAAAAGCCCGCGGAGGCCATCGCCAAGGCGATTGAGCTGTTTGCCGAGGATGCGGCGCTGGTCACGATGCTTGCACGCACGCAAGCCGCGCTGGCCCGCGCCCGCGAGGATACGCGCGAGGCCTTGCAGGCGATCCAGAAGCTTGTTGCGCACACGAGCAACCGGCTCGGCCCGCTGGCGGCGGCGGAAGACGCGCGCGCGCAAGAAGCGCCCAAAGCGGCTGCGCAGGCGGCCAAGGAAGAACTCCCGCTTTTGGATCTCACGGGGGTTGCATGCCCGATGAACTTCGTGAAGACGAAGGTGCGGCTTGCGCAGATGCCGAAGGGTGCGCGCCTTGTCGTGATCCTGGACGATGGCGAGCCGATTGCGAATGTGCCGGCCTCGTTGGAGCAAGAAGGCCAGAAGGTGCTTGCGCGCGATCAGCTCGCCGATGGGCGTTGGCGCATCGTCGTTGAGCGCTGCGTCTGAGCCTCGCCGCCGGGTGCATCCCTTTGCCAATCCCGGGCGCACGAAGCTTGCGCTCGTGGCATGGGGCGTGCGCTTGCAGGGTCGCTTTCGGCATCCCTCGCACTGGATCGCCGAGGCCAATGCGGCCGAAACCGTGCTGGATCTGCGCTTGCCAAGCGGCCACTTCTGCACGGTGCCCATCGGCATGCCGTTTTGCGCGCAAAGCCCGATTGCGCTCGTGCCCGATGAGGCACGCGCCGAGGGGCGGCTTGTTTGGAATGGAGAGGAACTCCCCGTGGAGCTTGTGCCCGCGCCGCGCTTTTACAGGCGGCGCACGCGCTCGGGCGCGCGCATGGGCAGCTTCGCCGCGCTGCACGATCGGCTGTTGCTCTTGCACCCCTATATGGGCTGCGGCTTTTTTGCGCGCAAAGGCGAGGCCTGCCGCTTCTGCCTCTATGACTCCCTGCTCAATGCGCCTGAGCCGCCCTTGCGCGATCCATTGGAGCTTGTGGAGGTCGTGCGCGCGGCGATGGACGAGCGCGAGGTGGATACGGTCTATCTCTACAACGGCTTTTCGCCTGCACCCGATCGCGGCCTGCGCCGGCTTGCGCCGGTCGTGGCATTGCTGCGCCGCCACCTCGGCCATCGCCAGATCGCCGTGGATACGGTCGCGCCCGAGGATCTGGATGCGATTGATGCGCTTTATGCCGCAGGCGCGGACATCTTCGTTTGCAACCTGGAGGTCTTTGATCCCCGCCGCTTTGCCGAGCTTTGTCCGGGCAAGGCCGCGCATGGCGGACAGGCGCTCATCTGGCAGGCGCTTAAGCATGCGCGCGGCGTGTTTCGCGCTGGCAGTGTGGCAAGCTCGTTGATCGTGGGATTGGAGCCGCCCGAAACAACGAAGAAGGGCGTGGATGCGCTTGTGGATGTGGGGATTGTGCCGCTCGTCGTGCCGTTTCGGCCCGTGCCGGGGACACCCTTGGAACAGCAACCGCCGCCTGATCTTGCCAAGATGGAAGAGATCGTGCGGCACTGGTATGCGCGGCTTCTGCGCGCGCCGATGCCGATGCACCGGCTGCGCGAGATGGGCCGCGTGCTCACGCCGATGGAAAGCCGCGTGCTGGAAGGCGGACGGCCCACACTCGGCGAGCGGCTGCGCACGAGCAGCTTGGGTCGGCGGCTTGCGGGCTGGGAGGACGCCTTGCGCCGCCGCTTGCGCACGGAAAACGGCGCCCAGGTGCTGCGCGGGCCGATCCATCGCATCGCCGCAAAAAGGCTGGCGCCCTCGGCAGGGCTTGCGGCGCTTTTGGCGCTGGCGGCCGTTGCGGGCGCGCATGCGCCGCCTGCGGGCCTGTCGGCGGCGGGCTGGAAAGCGCTCGTCGTGTTTCTGCTTTCGGCTGGGCTTTGGGCCACGCGGCTTTTGCCGTTGCCGATTGCGGCTTTGCTGGGGCTGGGGCTTTTGCCTGCCGCGGGCGTGATGCCAGCTGATGAGGCCTTTGCGCTCTTTGGCGCGCCGCCTGTGTTTTTCGTGCTCGGCGCCTTTTTGCTGGCGGCGGGACTTGCGCGGCTTGGCGTGGCCGAATGGCTCGCCGTGCACATGCTCGGGCGCGCGGCGGCAACCCCGGCACGGCTTGTGGGCGCGACCTTGCTGCTCTCGGCGGGACTTGCGGCGATCATGCCCGAGCATGCCGCGGCGGCGATCGTGATGCCCATCGCGCAGGCTGCCTTGCGTGAGCTTGGCATCGGGCGCGAAGCGGCCTTTGCGCAGGCGATGCTGCTCGCCGCGGCCTGGGGGGCGGTGATTGGCGGCATTGCGACGATGCTGGGTGGTGCGCGTGCGTCTTTGGCGCTCGCCGTGGTGGCGGCCACAACAGGCGAGGGCTTTTCGTTTCTGGACTGGACGCTTGCGGCCTCACCCGCCGTGCTCGTGCTGCTCACAGCGGCAGCCCTGGTGCTCATGCGGCTTGCGCGGCATCCGCACTGGCGGCCCAAGCAGGTGCGCGAGGTCTTTGCGCGCCGCGCGCTGGAGATCGGCAACCTCAGCGCCGCAGGCAGGATCATGCTCTTGCTCATGG